>JAGAJQ010000064.1 GCA_017828955.1 Oscillospiraceae bacterium | reverse complement strand
GTGCCTTGTGCCCACGCCTGACGGCGAGTTCACCCGTGACACAGAACGGGAGATAAATCTCCACGTTCTGCGCCCCTTAACAGAGCTTCGCTCTGTGGCACGGGGTGGTGTCTTTTCTTATATGCTTTTTATATAAAAATCAGCTTTTTAAAAAAAGCTGATTTTTCAGAATCCGAATCCGGATTCTTAAAAAAACCCCTCTGATTTACAAGAAAACTACGCTCACAGATATAAAATGAAGCCGATGTACCCCCCTATGTGTATTAAAAACAGCGTTTAGTGTAGTCTAAAAATACTATAGTAATTGAGGTGTAGTAGACTCCTTATAGATGGAAAACGAATTTTTTGATTTTTAGGAGGTTAAAAAGTGGATAAAATTTTTATCTGAAATCACGTAGATACGCGCTTTATAAAGTATGGGTCTGACCTATACAAAAAATATTTTTAAAATCAGCCCGAACTTGCGATTTTTTATGTTATCATAATTAGTTGGGGTAATTATTGATAGGGGCAAGGGATTATGATATAATAATTCTATCACCTAAAAAGAAGGGTAGGTTACGGCATGAAGGATTATACAGAATTATTCTCAAAAGCGGTCGAACTGAAATCCGGATATGATTTTACGGCTGTCAGCAACAGAATTAATTCACATAATGACTTGCAATGTGGTGATTGGGACGACTGGGCTGATAATCGTTGGTATCGCTTATGCCCCCAAACGCCGTGCAGTTACGATAAATGCTATGGTTTCCTCTCTGCCTCATTTCCTGTCGCATTGCTGACTGAATACTGCCCCGAAGTATTAAAACGGATACTTGATGACATCGGGGTTCTCCATACCGAACTTGTTGAGCCTATGCGTTGCGATGAGGCTATACTTTGCAAATATCTTCCTGACCGTATCGTATTTGACGAAAGTTTCATGGAAAACAGCGATTTCGATTTTGATGATGAGCGATTCTTCTGGGTCTGCCAGAAACTCGATACCGGACGCCAGAATTATATTGATGCAGGCAGTTTTACTATTGAAGAAATACGCTGAAATTATAAAACAATTCAATATATAAAGCCATATCCGGCATCAGCGGATACGGCTTTTTCTTTTTCCCTTCATCCCTCTTGACAAACTTAATTAAACGTGTATAATATAATTAAACGCGTTTAATAACAGGAGGAGCAAATGGATAAACGAAATATCGAAACGACCAGAAAAGCGTTGCTTGAAGCAGCAGAAAAACTTATGACAGAGTGCAGCGACCCGTCGGAAGTAACATCGCGCGCCATCACAAAAGAAGCAGGCGTAAACCTTGCTATGATAAACTATTGTTTTGGCTCACGCGAGGCTCTGCTTATGGCTGTCTATGAAGAAATTCAGGAGGATGCCTTTAAGTGCAACCCGTCTTTAGCAGAAATAATCAAGGGAGAACTTTCGCCGAAAGAAAAACTTATTGAAGTCCACTTTCAGTCTATGAAAATGATGCTTATGCACCATAAGTTTGCGAAAGCCTTGTCGAAATATGTGCTCCTCAATCGTGAAATATCGGGGAAAAGAGGAAGCCTTCGCTTTATAGAAGAATATTTCGGCGACACAAAAACCGAGGGCGAATGTCGTTTTATTGCGTTTGAGATTTCAAGCCTTCACGAACTTGCAATCCTTCGCTATGAAGAGATAAAAAAAGAGTGTGGAATTGACCTTTCTGACGATGAGCAATTAAGAAGATACATTACAGAACATATAAATATGTTCCTTAAATAAAGGAGAGAATGTAAATGTATATTAAAAAACTTTCTGACCTTGACAAAATGAGTTTCGGCGGTAAGGCAGACGCACTGAATGTCCTTATAAAATCGGGATTTCCCGTTCCGTCGGGATATGCTATATCATCGGGTGCTTTCGAAAACGGAGCACTCAAAAAAGAAGCAGAAAAAGAACTTGATATTCTTATAAAGAAACTCTCTTCAAACTATACATACGCTGTGCGTTCTTCTGCCGAGGGGGAAGACGGAAAAGCCGACTCCTTTGCGGGTGCATACGAAACCGTGCTTGATGTTACGGTTGATAAAATTTCAGAAGCAGTAAAAACAGTTGCGTCATCTGTAAAGAATGAACGAGTAGGTGTTTATGCCGATGAAAGAAATACAGAAAGCGGAAATATAGGGGTAATAATACAGCGTTATGTTCCTGCAAAATATGCAGGAGTGCTTTTTACTGCCGATGCCGTTACTGCGGGAACAGAATTCATAACGGGCAACTTTGTAAAAGGCAGAGGTGAAGAACTTGTATCGGGCGAAGGCTTTGACGGAAGTTTCAAGATAAACGCAGTGAGATACAGTTTTGAAGGCTCAGAAGAAATAAAGCCCTATGCCGAAAAGATGTTTAAATATGCGAAAAAGGCCGTTAAAATCTTCGGCTGTCAGGTTGATATGGAATGGGCAGTATCAAAGGGGAAACTCTATATCTTGCAGGCACGCCCCATAACAACCCTTTATAAAAACAACTATGACGAATTCAGAATAAACGACTCTTTATGCGGTGAACTTCTGCTTTCAAAAACAAATGTCGGAGAGATTTTTCTCCGTCCCGTTTCACCCGTAACATACGGAATTTTAAAACTGCTTATCGACACTTTAGGGATACCCCTCATTTCAAATGTCTGTGGCCAACTCTATCTTAATATAAGCGGACTTTGTTCTATGGTGATGTCATTCGGTGCTTCAAAGGAAAAGGCTTTTAAGGCAATTTCAGAACTTGCGGGCGGAATACCCTCTGATTTTGAAATACCCGTATATCCTTTTGATAAAAAGACATTCCTTAAAAAGATAAGGGGACTTATTACGGGCGCACCCGCCAGGAATATCAAAAAAGTGAATTTCGGAAAAGATTTCAAAAACCGCATTATCGAAATCGGAAACGGACTTATAGACGAAATAAGAAACTCATCATCAGCAGAAGAACTTAGCGGAATCTGGAGCGAAAAATGCGAACCCTATATGATGAAGACATTATCTGCAATAGCAACGGCACTTTCTCTCAAATCGCTCTTTTCGACAAGGGAACAACTTGAGAAATTATGTGGCGCAGAACTTGCCGACAGACTTCTTTCTGATAGTTCCGAAAATGGAAATATCGAAAGTATAGGAACACTTCTTGCTATTGATGATGTTGTAAATAAAAGAATGACAAGGGAAGAATATATTTCAAGATATGGTCATCGCCACGCAGACGAACTCGAACTTTCGATGCCTTATCCTTATGAAAACCCCGATTTCCCCGAAAATGCAATCCGTGATTATGTAGAATCGGGAATAAATGCCTATGAAATGAAATCTGCGCAGGAAGAACGCCATAAGGAAGCGATAGCAGAATTCAAGAAACTTTATCCCACAAAGACAGACTGGCTTGAAAGGATACTCAAAAAATATTCAAAGGCAGTTTATGACCGTGAAAAAGTAAGAAGCGATGCTCTTCGTCTTTTCTGCGTTATAAGGGAATATCTTTTAAAAGCAGGAGAATTCACAGGCTATAAAGACGATATCTTTATGCTATATCTCAGCGAAGTAAAGGCTTGTCTTTCAGAGAAAACAGATTTTTCCGAAAAAATATCCGTAAGAAGAAAAATATACGAAGAACAGATGGCAATGCCTACTTTCCCAAGTATAATCTCGGGAAGATTTACCTATGAAGAATGGAAGCAGAGTGGTGGTGCGACGGGATTTTATAAATCGGGCGAAAACTGTTCTGACGAAACAGACGGAGTTATCAGAGGCGTTGCAGGCTCCTCTGGTCAGACAGAGGGGATAGTAAGAGTTATGAACTCGGTAGACGAAGCCGATGAATTTAAAAAAGGCGAGATACTTGTCGTTAAGGCAGCGAATATCGGCTGGATAAAACTTTTCCCCAAAGCGTCAGCACTTATTACCGATATAGGTGCGCCACTTTCACACGCAGTAATCGTTGCGAGAGAACTCGGTATCCCTGCCGTTGTAAGTTGTCAGTGCGCTTCGGGTATACTGAAAACGGGCGACAGAGTAAAGGTCGACGGAACATCGGGAACGGTTATTATTCTTGAATAAAACAAAAGGCACATGGGTTTCCCATGTGCCTTATTTTATTTTATTTTAAAGAAGTCCTACCGACTGCATATAATCGTAGTATTCTTTTTCTTCCTTTGCCCAGTTGTTCTTTACCCAGACAGAGAATTTTTCAAATACATCTTCAGATGTGTTTCTCTTGATTATCTTTTTCATCATTTCATTTTTTTCTTCTATGAAAGGATTGTCTGAATAACTGTCGTCAAAACCTGATGCTGTTGCATCGCTTATGATTTTGTTCATAACATCAGGACCATATGTCTGATAGATGAATGTAACAAATCTGTAACCATAATGGTAGTTGTCGGTTTTTTTATCAATGACATATCTGAAACCTGCGTCCTTCTGGTCGAAAAGAGTGGGGTCGAGTTGGTATGTGCTTCCGTAATACTGGATTATGCTCCAGGGTGCTGACTTGCGTTTTTTGAGAACTTCATATGTTGTGTGTTCTGCAAAACCTTCATTGAGAACAGTTCCGAGAGAATTTCCGTTTCTTAAATGAAGAAGATGTGTGAGTTCGTGATAGAGGACCTGACAGAATGTTTCTTCACGATAAAAATCAAAAGATTCAACAACGATTCCCGTCTGGTCTGTATATTGAATGCTGTTTCCGAGGGTAACAATATAGATGTTTACTTTTTTGAAATCGGGGTTTACATTTTCAAATCTTTTCATGTCAGGTTCAAAAAGATATATGGTGTCGGCACAAAAATGATTTCCCTGATAGTTCTTGCTGAATTTAAGACCTGTATAGTTTTCAAGGTCGGTCATTGCCTCTTCGGCTGTCTTTAACATATCGCCTCTGATTTCAACGCCCTTTTCAAAATAGATTACAACCTTGTCGCTTTCGGCATAACAGTATTTGTCCGCTATGAATTTGTCGCTTGCGTTTCCGCTGAGTGTGATACGGCTTTCTGTGGGAACTTCTGCTTTCGCAGTTGTTGCAACAGTTGTTACTGCAGTAGTAGCAATAGTAGTAGCCTCGGTTGTGGGTGCTTCTGTTACGGGTGCAGTTGTTTCTTCGGGGATTTCTGTTTCTTCGGGAGTTTCTGTCGCAGGTGCTTCTGTTGTAGTAGCTTCTGTTTCGGGAACTTCTGTTGTTGTTTCGCTTGTCTTTGTTTCGGGAACATCGGAAGAAACTTCGGTTGTTGTAACGACTTCTTCCTTTTCGTCAGCCTTTGCGCAACCGACAAAGAGAAGTGCTGACATAAGAAGTGCTAAGGAGAGAGAAAGTGCTTTTTTCATTTTTTTCATTCCTTTCGTGGTTTTGTAACCGATTACATTGTATCACAATCTTTTCTGGAATACAATACCATATTTTCTCATTTGTTCCACCGAAAAAAATTTTTCAAAAACCCCTTGACAAACAAATATCGGTATGTTAAGATAACGGTGTTATGTAACACTGTTATGTAAAGGAGGTCATCTTATGGCACAGGATAAAGAAACCCGTGAATTGCTTATAAAAAGCGCCAAGGCTGAATTTATGGAAAAAGGCTATAACAAGGCATCTCTGCGTTCGATATGCAGTGACGCAGGCGTTACAACGGGCGCACTTTATTTCTTCTTTGAAGATAAGGCAGACCTTTTTAAAGCAATCGTCGGAAAGGCTGTTGACGGCATTTTTGAAATTATGCAGGCGCATTTTGAAGAAGATGAAAACCTCGTTGCAGGTGCTGACCCTGATGCAGAACCTGATGAATATATAGATGACCATAGCGAAATCGCGCAACTTCTCATTCATCATATTTACAGCAATTACGATGCTGCGATGCTTGTTCTTACTAAATCTCAGGGGTCGGAATATGAAAATATCGTCGACAGAATAGTTGAGATAACCGAAAACAAAAGCATTGAAATGATGGATAAGATTTCTGAAAAAACAGGCAAGAAGAAAAAACTCAACAAATATATGCTTCATCTTGTAGTTCATATCGTTGTTGACTCTTTTGTTCAGCTTGTTATCTATGAGCCCGATGAGAAAAAGGCGCTCGAAAGCATAAAGAAGGTCTTTAAAATGACTATGCACAACTGGACGGAAATTGTCATTGACTGATAAAGTAAACCGCACAACGCGGTTTATTTTACGAACATAACATAACGCTGTTATGTTATCTGAACAGAGTGAATTATGCCGGAAGGCTTTTTTTAAATAACAAAACATAACATTGTTATGTAAATTATGGAGGTAGCAATTATGTATCTTGAAGTAAAAGAAGTAAAGAAAAGTTATGGCAACGACGGAAACTACATTCAGGTTTTAAAGGGAATAACAACGGGACTCGAAAAGGGTCAGATGTGCGTAATTCAGGGGACGAGCGGTAGCGGAAAATCAACACTCCTCAACTGCATAGGTGGACTTGACGAAATGGACAGTGGTTCCGTTAAGGTTGACGGAAAAGAAATCTTCGGTCTTAAACCCGATGCACTTTCAGACTATCGCAGAGATAATTTGGGATTTATTTTTCAGTTCTATAATTTAGTTCCGAATTTAACTGTCCGTGAAAATATCCTTGTCTGCGAATACCTTTCCGAAAATCCGCTTGATGTTGATGAACTTTTAGAAACTTTAGGTCTTACCGAACATCAGAACAAATTCCCCTCTCAACTTTCAGGCGGTCAGCAACAAAGATGCGCAATAGCAAGAGCACTTGTCAAAAACCCGAAACTTCTTTTATGCGATGAACCTACGGGTGCGCTTGACAGTAAGACATCGAGGGATATTTTAGTTCTTCTTGAAAAAATCAACGAAAAATACGGAACAACAATGCTGATAGTTACCCACAATAATTCGATAAAGAATATGGTGCATAAGGTAATAATCGTAAAAGACGGACTTATCAAAAAAGAATACATAAACGAAACAAGAATACCTGCTTCTCAGTTGGAGGATTTATAATGAACAAGGTGCTTAATAAAAGGATACTTCGTGATTTAAAAGAGAATTTTGCCCGTTATCTCGCACTTCTTTTAATGATAATCGCAGGAATGTTTATAATCATCGCTATCGTGGGCGCTGCTGAAACGATTATCACGGGAACAACCGACCTTACAGAGAAAAATAAAATTGAGGACGGACAGTTCAGCGTTTTTCTTCCGCTGACAAAAGAGCAGGAAGAAGAAATTTCGGAAAACGGAGTTACTATCGAAAAGATGTTTTCTGCCGATGTTAAAATGGAAGACGGCTCGACGCTTCGCCTTATGAAGAAAAGAGAAAATATAAATCTCATTCATATCGATGATGGCAGACTTCCCGAAAAAGAGGGTGAGGCAGTTATCGAAAAGCGATACAGCGAAGAGCATAATATTTCGCTCGGTGATACTGCCCAAATATGCGATAGAAAACTTATCGTAACGGGTATAGGAACTGTCCCCGAATACGACAGCCCTATGAATAAACTTTCTGATACAGCAGTTGAAAGCAGTCTTTTCGGGCTTATATTTGTAACAGAAGAAGAATACGAAAATATACTTTCAGAAACAGAAATCGTTGAGGAATATTGTTATGCTTATCGCTTAAATGACGCTATGACGCACGATGAACTGAAAGAAAAGATAAAGTCTTTGGATTTTGACTACACAAAAGTTGAGGATAAATATTTTCTTGAAACGATAGAAGAAATAACCGACAGAAAAGAAAAAATCAGAGATGGTGTAAACGATATAAATGACGGCGCTAAAGAACTTCGTGACGGGATTTCTGCTATGGGATTTAAAGAAACCGAACTTTATAACGGCGCAGACGAACTCTATGACGGAACAATAGAACTCAAAAAAGAAACCGATAAACTTTTGGATGAATTTTTCGAAATCGAGATAGATAATCTCACATCTTTTATAAAGGCAGAGGATAACCCCCGTATACTCGCTGCTGCTATCGACCTTGAGATGAATAAAACGATAGGTCTTGTTGCAGGTGTTGTTATAATGATACTTTTCACCTATGTAATATCGGTTTTTGTTATTCATCAGATTCAGCGTGAAAGCAGTGTCATAGGAACATTCTATGCATTGGGCGCTAAGAAAAAAGACCTTGTTTTCCACTACATAACTCTTCCTACAATCATCTGCTTTATCGGTGGACTTATAGGCTCGGCAATAGGTTTCAGCGATATAGGGATAGTATGGCAGATGAAAGATAGTTACAACTATTTTTCAATCCCCGATTTAAAACCCTTGTATCCACTTTACCTTATCATCTATGCAGTTATAATGCCACCCGTTATTTCTGTAATCGTAAACTATATCGTAATCAGCAAGCGTCTTTCAAAGACAGCACTTTCACTCATAAGAAACGAACAGAAAATCCCAAAAAGAAGCAGGTTGAATCTTAAAGGAATGGGCTTTATCCGTCGTTTTCAGATAAGACAGATAATAAGAGAACTCAGAACAAGCGTTACTGTTATTTTCGGAATGTTTATATGTCTTCTTGTATTTATGCTCGGTATGAACTGTTACATTCTCTGTCAGAACATAAAGACAGAAAATTCAGAGGATACAAAATTCGGATATATGTATACACTTAAATACCCTGAAAAAGAAGTCCCCGAAAACGCAGAGGCGTGTTATACGGAAAGTCTTTCAAAGAAATATATGGGCAATACCCTTGATGTGAATATCATAGGTGTTGACGATGAAAATAAATATTACCCCGAAATTTCCGTCAAGGGAAAGAGCAGTATCGCAGTTTCATCATCGGTAGCAGAAAAATATAACCTTTCAGAAGGCGACAAACTCATTTTATCCGACACAGCAAACGATATGGACTATGCTTTTACAGTCGAAGAGACAGTTGATTATTCGGTAGGGCTTTCTGTTTTTATGGATATAGAAAGTATGCGTGAACTTTTCTTAAAAGAAGATGATTATTACAATATGCTTCTTTCAGAAGAGGAACTTGATATTGATATGGGAAGGGTATATTCCGTTACAACAAAGGCGGATATAGAAAAATCGGCATCGGTTTTTGTTGACCAGATGAGAGGAATGTTCACAATGATGATTTCTATGTCGATAATGATTTTCTGCGTTGTAATGTATCTTATGCTGAATGTTATGATAGACCGTGCATCTTTCGGAATTTCACTTGTAAAGATTTTCGGTTTCAGAACAAATGAAATAAGAAAACTTTATCTTAACGGAAACGCAGTTACAGTAGCACTCGGCGCTGTGATAACAATTCCGCTTTCAAAAGCCATTATGAATTCGCTCTATCCCTATCTTATCTCAAATACAGCCTGCGGAATGAATCTTGAATTCCCACCCGTTCTGTATGCTCTGATTTTTATAGGAATAATGATTTTCTATTTCGTTGTAAGCGCTTTACTTGTAAGAAAGATAAAGAAAATCACACCCGCAGAGGTGCTTAAAAACAGAGAATAAAAAGGTGTTACAGATAAAGAATTGTAATGTGTTTTATTCCGCCTGGTATCTATCCTTTACAAAACCCTTTTTAAATGTTAATATAGATATAGTTTAAGTTGACGGAGGGAATTTTATGATTTACAGAGATTTTTGTGGCAAGAAACTTTCAGCACTCGGAATGGGTTGTATGCGACTTCCCGTTACCGATGAGAAAAACTCCTCGATAGATAAATCGGCGACACGCGAAATGATTGACTATGCCATAAAAAACGGTGTGAATTATTTTGATACAGCCTGGGGTTACCACGACGGCGAATCCGAAAATATTGTCGGCGAAATTTTAAGCGAATACCCGAGAGACAGTTTTTATATCGCAACAAAATTCCCCGGATATGATGTTTCAAATATAACAAAGGTTGAAGAAATCTTTGAGGAACAACTCAAAAAATGCAGGGTTGATTATTTCGATTTTTATATGTTCCATAATGTATGCGAATCGAATATCGAAGAGTATCTCGACCGGCAGTATGGCATCTATGACTATCTTATGAAACAAAAGGAAAACGGAAGAATACGCCATCTCGGTTTCTCTACTCACGGAACGCTTGACACAATGAAGCGTTTTATCGACGCTTACGGCAAGGATATGGAATTCTGTCAGATTCAGCTTAACTGGATAGACTGGAAGATGCAGAACGCGAAGGCAAAGGTCGAAATGTTAAAGGGACAGGGTATTCCCGTGTGGGTTATGGAACCTGTAAGGGGAGGTAAACTTGCGACACTCGAAGAAGAGTATGCAAACGAACTTAAAACACTTCGCCCCGATGCAACACCTGCCGAATGGTCGTTCAGATTTTTACAGTCAATCCCCGAGGTTGTTGTTACCCTTTCGGGAATGTCTGATATGAAACAACTTATTGAAAACATAGCAACATACGGCGAAGAAAAGCCACTTTCAGAAAAAGAAACCGAAAAGCTCTTCTCTGTTGCAGACGCGATGACATCGAAAACAACTCTCCCCTGCACAGCCTGCCGTTACTGCACAACACATTGCCCTATGGAACTTGATATACCAAATCTCATAGACCTTTATAACGAACATGTTTACTCGGGCGGTGGATTTTTAGCACCTATGGCGATAGGCTCGCTCCCCGATGACAAAAAGCCGTCGGCTTGTCTTTCCTGCCGTGCCTGTGAGGCTGTCTGTCCACAGAATATAAAGATAAGCGAAATGATGAGCGATTTTGTAGAAAAACTTAAATGATGATAAAACTTTCATACGCAACAGAACTTCTCTATAATATTGGATATACCTTTATTCTTTGTAAGGATGAAAAGGCTTTTGTTTCAGAAGATAGGGAAGGTAAATTCTGTTGCGTAAAATTTTAAATAAAAATATGCAAAACTTGCGTAAAATATTTTAAATAATTACGCAAAATTTGCGTAATTTTGTTGCATATTTCTTTTTTTGTGGTATAATAGTTATTGAGGTGATGAAAAATGACTCTCAAGGAACTTCGTAAAAGTAAAAAAATAACACAGGTAGAATGTGCAAAATTTCTCGGAATACCACTGCGTACCTATCAGAACTATGAAACAGATGAAACCAAAGCGGGTTCTATGAAATATGATTTTATGATGCAGAAATTGGAACAGTATGGTTTTGTTGATGAAACTCATGGTGTGCTCACTACAAGCCAGATCAGGAATATATGTAAAGATATTTTCAAAAATACCGATGTTGAATATTGTTATCTTTTCGGGTCATACGCCAAGGGCAAAGCCACAGAATCAAGCGATGTTGATCTTCTCATATCGACAACTGTTTCGGGTATGAAATTTTATGACCTTGTTGAAATTTTACGAGAAGGTCTGAATAAAAAAGTAGATCTTTTAAAAACAGAGCAGTTGAATGGCAATCCCGATCTGATAAATGAAATACTGAAAGACGGTGTAAAGATTTATGGATAACAAAAAAGATAACAGATATTATATCAATAAAATCATAACCGATCTTGTTTTCATTACTTATCATACCGAAAATCTGACTATAGAAGAACTTGAAGAAAACGAGATACTTGTTGATTCTATGATGTTCAGACTTATCCAGATATCTGAAAATTCTGACAGACTGACAGAGGATTTCAAGGAAAATCACAGAGTTATCCCATGGAGAGCAGTAAAAGGATTGCGAAACAGAATAGTTCACGAATACGGAAATGTTGATATGTCTGTTGTTTATGATACTGTAAAAAATGATATTCCTGAATTACTGAAAGAATTCAGGAACATTATGGAGTGATTATTATGAAATACTATGTAACCGCTGATATTCACGGATATTTCAGCGAACTGGAAGAGGAACTCGTTTCTCTTGGATTTTTTGAGGATAAAGAACCTCACAAACTGATTATATGTGGCGACTTGTTCGACAGAGGTCAGGAAGCGCTGAAACTTCAGGACTTTATCCTTGATCTTATTTCTGAAGACAAGGTTATACTCATAAGAGGAAATCACGAGGATTTGGCAATAAAACTTCTGAACGGCTGGCATCGCGGAAGTTATCGTGACTTTTCTC
Organism: Oscillospiraceae bacterium; assembly: GCA_017828955.1. Classification (GTDB taxonomy): domain Bacteria; phylum Bacillota; class Clostridia; order Oscillospirales; family Ruminococcaceae; genus RGIG4131. Next base: position 11,005 of record JAGAJQ010000064.1, on the reverse strand, counting down.
ATCATGTGAATATGACTATCAATACAGTATGCCAACTCACAGGGTTTACTGTTGACGATATGGATTATAATTCAGAAGAAGTAGGCAGAGCGTTTCTGAACACGCCATACATACAGAAAATCATTCCTGAAATGATTGACTATTATGAAACAGAACATTATATTTTCACACACGGCTGGATTCCCTGCACAGCCATAGAAATCGGAAATTATAGTAAGGAGTATGTTTTTATTCCTGATTGGCGTAATGCCGATGAAAAGATGTGGAATTCTGCAAGATGGATTAACGGAATGGAAGCAGCGCACGGCGGAATAACCGAATCGGGAAAAACTATTGTCTGCGGGCATTGGCATTGTTCATTCGGACATTCCCGATATGAACACAATGGTGGCGAATTTGAAGATAACCCCGATTTCACCCCGTATTACGCAGATGGTATCATAGCACTTGACGCCGCTACTCCTGCTTCTCATAAGGTAAACTGTATTGTCATTGAAGATTGATAAAAACCACCTGAAATTCAGGTGGTTTTTCTTTTTACTGTCCGTACTTTTACACACATCGCGTGTTATAATTAAAATAATAAACAAATATAAGGTGGGGTTTTTATGAAAATAAAGAATTTATCAATACTTATCGGCGCGGTGGCATTTGTCGGAACTGCCGTTCCCGTATCGTTACATATGAGAAAGAAATACAAGGAAAAAATAAGCGATAAGTGTATGGAAGAATTCCGTAACGAGCACGCAAAAGAAAATTTAAGTTATGTCAGCGATTTCTGGCATCTTAAAGTGCCGAGATTCTTTGACAGAAAAAGACTCCGTGCCTTAAAGAATATACTTTCTTCGATGCGTTATGATTACTGGGATTGCCTTGTCATAGACTTTGCAATTCCCATATATATGTGCGATGTTGGTAATATCACATATGTTCAGGTGTCAAGAAGAAAAAAAGCCTATCACACAGAACTTCATATAGATACATTTGATGGAAAGTATAAACAGTATGTTATGTTTACTCCCGATTTGTCTGAACTTATGGAAGTTCTTGAAGGTCTGCTTGTAGAGAGAAGACTTCCTGCTCTGGAAAACTGGAATGACTGCACTTTTATCCTTTTCGGAAATCAGACAAAAAACAAGAAGAAAAAAGACGAAGACAGAGAGGCTATGTGGGTTGAATACAAAGGAGAATCCGATGCCTCACTTAAAAACGGAACACCATATGAGGTTTTGGCCATTGAAAACGGAACGTATCGTATATTGGACGATACGGGCGAGGACTTTTTATTTTCGCCTGAAGAATTCGAGGTTATTGATATTTTTGCTTATAATAAACCACATCCCTGCCCCGTTTGCAGACAATACGAATTTGAATATTCAGGCTGTTTTGATATCTGCGAAGTCTGTGGATGGGAAGATGATAATTTGCAGTCAAAACATCCCGATTACGAAGGCGGAGCGAATAAAATGAGTCTCAATCAGGCGAGGGAGGCTTATAAAAAAGGAATCCGGGTAGAATAAAAGGAGAGTTTTTATGATTTATATCAGCGAGTTCAGTTTTCCGTCGGCTGATGATGAATGGGGATTCTTTATGCAAAAGTCGGCAAGTTGTTATACAAACTACTATCCGTTTCAACTTCTCCCCGAGAGGAATATAGACCACATTGATTTTATGCCCGTAACAATTCTTCACGGCGGAAACGGAAGCGGAAAAACAACGATTTTAAATATCATTGCCGAATATCTTATAAAGGAATCGGAAAAACATCTTCGCGAAAAAAGGTCCTGCGGGAGTTTCGGAAGAAGCGCACCTTTCAATAAATCCTGCTTTTTCAGAGATTATCTCGAATACTGCGACGCTACTATCGAAAACCGTATAGAGAATGACAGTCAGATTATAACAAGCGACGATGTTTTTGATTATATCCTCAATATAAGGGATAAAAACGAGGGGATAGACAGAAGGCGTGATGACACCATAGAAGAATATAACGAATACAGACACAGAAGATACAAGTTTGATTCTCTCGATGATTATGAGGACCTTAAAAAGATGAACGACGCGAAGTCGAAATCCACTTCTCAATATGTAAAAAGCAGAACTACGATACATAATATCCGTGAACATTCAAACGGAGAAAGTGCGCTGAATTATTTTATCGAGCGACTTACGGACAACGGGCTTTATATTTTGGATGAACCCGAGAACAGCCTTTCGCCCGAAAATCAGATAAAACTTGCTGAATATATAAATGACTCTGCCCGATTTTTCGGATGTCAGTTTATCATTTCAACTCACTCTCCGTTTATGCTTTCCATTCCACATTCGAGGATATACGACCTTGACGACGGTCAGTTCAGGGCCAGAAAATGGACCGAACTCAATAATGTCAGACAGTATTATAATTTTTTCAGACAACACAAAGATGAATTTGAAAGGTAGCGGGAGTATGACTTGTTTTAAAGAAATCAATACATATAAAGGAGACTGAATATGGATAAAACTGAAATACTCAAAACTCTTTTGGAGAATGTTTCGGATTCATACGAAGATTTTGTTGTCGGGGGAATGCGCTCTGCCGAGAAGAGAGAGGGATATGCCGAAAAAATCATTGAGTATATCTTGTCTCACCCAAAGGCAACAACATCCGATATAATACAATACGAAACCGAGGAAATCTTAGGGATAAAACCTGTCAGAAACAATATGGAATGAATCTGAAAGGTAGTGGGATTACTTATTTAAACATTGAAATCTTTAATATTTTATAATATAATATAGTTATCGAATTATATTACAGCAGTAGTTTATAAACCAATGAAGTTTATAAGGAGGATAAATGGGAAAAGTTATTATTGAATTGATTGGAGAACTCATAGAAATTACTGGGAACCCTTTAATAGATACAATTGTGTTGGCGTTTATAAATTTTGTTTCTTTTTCAATTTCATTTGGATTAGTAGGCTTTATATTTGATAAAATAGGATTTTATGATTCGGATATAATGAGTGATGCACATTGGTTTGTTAGATTGTTAGTATTTTGTTCGATAACTTATATTATAGTAAAAATAGTTCAATTTCTACGATGGGCATTCAGTTTTCAATGGTGGGTATATGTGATTTTGGGAATAGTTCTTATTGGAATAATAATTCTAATATATTACATAAAACATATCATTTCTAAAAACAAAGCACAACAAGTTGTGCCTATAGAGGAAACGCCTATTGAAACGGTAGAGCAAGTAATAATTGAAAATAAGCAAGAGGCAACTTCGACATTTTCTCAAAGCAGATATCATTGTCCACGTTGTCACGCAAGGCTGGTAAAGCGTCATGGACCTTATGGTGATTTCTATGGTTGCGAATCATACGGAAGAACAGGATGTAAATATACCCGAAAGTTTCTATAACATATATCAGAAAAGCGATTAAAGCAATATAAATGTGGGAGATTCAAAATGGCTACTATAACTATAATAAAACAAAGGATATCCGAATTAGACTCGGGAAGTTTTCAAATTCTTTGCGATGATTATCTTTCTAAAGAAGGATATAATAATATAGTTTGTTTAGGTACTAAGGAAGGAACAAGAAAAACGACTAAGGGAACACCGGATACTTATTTTCGTGAACCTCAAGGGAAATATATTTTTGTGGAATATACTACTCAAAAGGAAAATTTATTGTCCAAAATTGAGTCTGACATTAATAAATGTTTGGATGTTACATCTACAAGTATACCTTGCGAAGAAATATCAGAAATTATTTACTGTCATACTTCTTCTAATATCACTCCCGAATACGATCGTAAGTTTAGAGAAAAATGTGAAAAATACGATATAAAATTTATTTTAATCGGGATTGATAAATTGGCTAATGACATATATTCAAAATATAAGAGTATTGCTAAAGAACACCTATCTCTTCCTATTGATACTGAACAGATACAATTAGTAGAAGATTTTATAAAACAATACAATGCGAATAAGTTAGCAGCACCCGTTGATACCCCTTTTTTGTTTAGAGATAAAGAAATAGAAGAATTGGACGCTGCATTTAAACGAGCTAATGTTGTGATTTTGAGCGGAGCTGCTGGTACAGGAAAAACCAGGTTGGCTTTACAATATGCAATGATCCATTCACAAGGAAATTTCGAAAAATTATACTGCATTCATGATCGAGCCTTACCGATATTGGAAGATTTATGTGTATATTTTGAAAAACCGAACAAATATTTTATTCTTATTGATGATGCAAATCAAGTTTCAAATTTATCGCATATTATTGAATATGCTAACAAATCGTCTGAAGGATATGATGTTAACATTTTAATTACAGTTCGAGATTATGCGATAGATAGAGTCAAATCTAGTATCAATAATGTTGCTGATTATGAAATTGTTAATATTAAAGTATTTTCTGATGATCAAATAAAAGAACTTGTAAAAAAAACTTTAAGAATATCAAATCAGGATTGTTTGGATAGAATCGCTCTTATTGCTTCAGGAAATGCTCGCATAGCAATTTTGTCGGGCAGAATAGCATATAAATCAAACAGATTGGATTCTATAGATGATGTTTCAGATCTCTATTCAGAATATTTTGGGTCTATTATAAAAGAATCTGAATTGCATAATGATGAAGAACTATTGATTTCTGCAGGAATCATGGCATTTTTAGAAAAACTTCATTTGGATAAAATGGATCCTTTGGCACCACTTTTAAATGATTTCAAATTGAATGAAGAACGATTTGAGAAAGCTTTGAAACGATTACACGAATTAGAAATAGTGGATATATATTATGATAAGGCAGTAAAGTTTTCTGAACAATGTTTTTCCAATTTTATATTAAAATACGTTTTTTATGATAAAAAAATAATATCTTTATCAACGATGATAGAAGAATGTTTTACACCATATAAAACGCGAGTAATAGCATCAGTTAATACTTTACTTAATATTTTTTGTGATGCGGGGTTGCAGGAGTTTGTACAATCTGAAATCAAACAACTTTGGAGTAAAATGTCTAAAGAAAATTCACCGTATTTTATGGAGTTCGTAAAATCTTTTTTTATTGTTAATCCTACAGAAACATTAATCATACTTGATGAAAGAATCAACAGCGTCGAATCTGTGTCTATTTTAGTGAGCAATATAAATACAGAAGATGGTAAAAATAATAAAATTATCAGCGATGATATAATAAATATATTGGGTGGCTTTGCAGATTCTTCACACCTAGAATGTGCATTGGATTTGTTTTTTAAATATTATCTAAAACGACCTGATCTTTATTTGCAATTTTATCATGCGACGATAATGTATTTTTCTGTATGTAAAAATTCGTATAAATATGATTATCATACGTTAATAAAATATATTGAAAAAATAATTGAAGTTTCAAATGATTGGGAAAACGAATATATTACATTGCTTTTTCTTGATCTTTCAAATGAACTTTTGAATTTAGATTTCCAATGGTTTGAAAGTAATATTAAAAATGACGGAATGACTATTTATACTATGTTTTTAACTGAGTCTGAGGGAGTGCGGCTGTACAGAAATCTTATTTGGAGTAATATTATTAAAATTTGTTATAAAAATACTAGCAAGTATTGTTGTGTAAAGAAACTTTTATATGGTTATGCTAATAGATTTGATGAAAAAGTCATGATGTCATAAAAAAAGACGCTATTTTGATATTGGATTTATTTGATAGATTATTTTCAAAGGATGATTTATCAGATAGTATCATCGCTTTACATTTACAAAGTGTATTTGAATCAGTAGGGTTACAATATGATGAACTAAATGATTTTTTAAATAACAATAACAAATTGACATTGTATAAACTGTTAAAGGGTCCAAAACGAAGCGAATATTATGACTATGATAAAAGAAAAACAGAAAGAATTAAGAGAATGAATCAATATATCGAGGATTCTTCTGATAAACTAGAAAGCATAAAGTCATTGTTTGAAATATATCGCGAATATGTGAACAACGGGTATACTAACAGTTACGATTTGCACGAAGGTATTACTACAATAATTGATATTATAGGTGAAGATCCCAATGATTTTATTTGTTTGATTGATTTTTTTATAGAAAATGGGTTTGAACAATATTTTAATCCGTCGCAAATTTTGCAAAGGATATTTTCTTATTTATCAGCAGAAGAGGTTTATAACAAAATTTCAAAGATAACAACGTCAGAATATAACAATTGGATGTATAGCTATTTTTCTGAAATTCCCAAAGAATTAGTAACCGTTGAGATTGCAAAACGATTAAGATCATTCTTAAAAGATACATCTGATTCGAAACTTGTTAATCATTATCTTAGAGATATTAACTTTCTTGAAAAATACATAGTTGTCGATGAAAATATATTTATAGATGGAATAAAACTTATTTTTGAAAAGAAAAATTATTCTGCAAACATAGTGAATTGTTATTTGCAATTTTTATTTTATGAAAAATATTATTTGCCAGATGAACTTCTGAATAAATTCAAAGATAATATAATTTTACTTGAGGATATCTATATTTGGCTTGAACTACATAATTCTGTTAATGATACAAATGGTGCTTTTTTGTTTGAAATTTGTAATAGAGATAATGAATTTTTAAATAAATATATTCAGTCAGTTTATGATTCAGCTTATATGAACTATAAGTGGAATAAATTATGTGTGTTTTACAATTCGGATAATTTTCTTCAAATTTATGACAGTATTTTTAAACAGCTTATGAATCTTTCGCCATATCCGATGGTTGATGTAACTGAAATCATCAGAAAACTGATTACAAAAACTCAAATTAAAGAAGATAAAAAGGCAAGAATATGGATTAAGCATTTTATTGAGCAAAATTCTCATAATAAGGATGAAATGGTATGTCTTTTTGCATCTTTTTCTCAATGTGATATTGAGCAACGCATAGAATACATACAAACTTTTTTATCTGAAAATAATGATTTTGAAATATTCAAGTCATTGCCGTTAACACCTATCAATTATAGGTGGTCGGGGAGTGCTGTTCCGATGTATTTAAACTGGATTGAATTTTTGGAAAAAATTCTCCCTCTTTTATCCGGATTAATCTTCCTTAATCATCAAAATCACATTCGACAGGAAATCGAATTATTTCATAAAATGATTGAGGAAGAACAAATTATGAATATTTTGTATGAATGAAGTCTATGAAAATGTTGAAACTATCTATTCCTATTTTATGGAGCGAAAACTGAATATACATAGTATCTTAAATATGCGATTTGCCTATTTATACAAAATGTTAGAAAAAGATTGACTTTCAAATAATCCGAGGTATACTTGTAGTCAGTAAATTATAAGAATGTAGGGGTTTATGGCAATATCTTCGATTACAAAGAAATTTGTTGTTGTGGATGAAAAGGTTATGAAAAATTATTGCAGGATATTGCTGAAGCAAAAAACAGACCTGTCAGAAAAGTAATTCATTCAAAAGAATTTGAAAGAGGTAATGAATTATTGAAGAATTTTTCATTCCGTTCAAAATAAAACAACAAGAAAATAACTACAAAAACCACCTGAAATTCAGGTGGTTTTTCTTTTTACTGTCCGTACTTTTACACACATCGTGTGTTATAATTAAAATAGCAGGATAACCCTGAGCAGTAAATTCGTAACAAAGGAGTGTTAAAAAATATGAAACAACAGAAAATATCGCCATCGCAGTTTATAAAGAACTTTCTCGAATTTGTCCAGAATGTGAAATCCGATTATGATTATAATGTTGAGGCTATGAGAAAAGAAGACCGCATAACTCAGGATTATCTTCATATGCTCGAACTTGAAGACCTCAGTTACCACGAACGCAGTAAGGTTGCGACAAAACTCGTGGAAAACCGTAAGGCAAGAAGAGATTATAAAGATATGGTTGAAGAACTTGAACCTATCATCGAATTCCTTGAAGACCCTGCAAATAAAAAGGTCATCGACCAGATGTCGCATCTGTTGGGAAAGGTCAGGAAGGTCGAAAGTTATCATCAGAACAGATTTTATATGCCTAAGGTGATATCAGAAAACCAGATGAAAAATCTCTCTTCCGAAAAGCCCTTGGAAGAGGCTTCATAAGATATACATATTGACCTAAAAGGAGGCAAAACAATGGATATAGGAAAAGAAGTTGTCAGACTTATTGACAGATTGGAGTCCGAGAAAAAATCGGGCGATGAGATAATCGGGATTATCAGAGAAAAGATTGAAAATCCTGAAGAATTAAAACAGGAAAACGATATGAAAGAACTCACACTTTTAACACTGCTGGTATCCTTAAAAGAACTTTTAGAGGACAACAAAACCGATAAAGCACTCGGACTTATAAACGAACTTATAGCAGAAATCAAGCAGACCTAAAAGGAGTTGACATTATGTTGTGGATAATAGTCAGTATCATTGTTTTTCGATTATGTTTTTAGCGACCTTCTCGATAAGAGTAATTAAGAAAGGGTGGATTTTATGAGAACAATCACAGTCAGAGGAACAGGGAAAGCAACGGCAAAGCCTGATTATGTAGTTTTGATTCTTTCTCTCAATACAACTGATAAAAAATATCAGTCGGCTATGGACAAGTCTTCGGAAAGAATAGAAAGGCTTCAGAAATCTCTTGAAAAGGCAGGTTTTGAAAAAGACATTCTTAAAACAACTTATTTCAATGTAAATACAAATTATAATAATAAGAAAGATTATAAAGGGGATTATCGTAGAGTTTTGGAAGGATATGAAGTAAAGCATGAACTGAAAATATCTTTCGACTTTGATACAGATATTTTATCAAAGGCTATCAATGCGATTTCAGATTCTGTATCCGAGCCCGAACTCTTAATAGACTTCACATTGAAAGATCCTTCGGAAATTAACAATGATATGCTTAAAAGCGCTACTGAAAATGCAAGAAAAAAGGCGGAAATTCTTTGTTCTTCTTTAGGAACAACACTTGGCGAACTCATAAATATTGATTATGACTGGGGCGAATTGGATACTTATTCTCCGACAAAACTCATTTTCCATGATCATTACCATCGTGTTGTGAATATACACGCCGCACCGAATATAATTCCCGAAGAAATAAATGTTTCTGATACAGTAACATTTGTATGGGAAATAACCTGACATCATCATGCTCCTTATAATAAAACAGCAAAGCCATTTCCGATTCAGGTCGGGAGTGGCTTTGCTATTGCTTTCTCACGATAGATATGCTATACTTGACCTGTCAAAAAACCTACACGGAGATGAGAAAATGCAGAAGAAAAAAGAAATCGTAACAGCGCTTATACTCACTGCTCTGATGACATTTATCGAGATGTCTGCTCTGCCTATGGCGCTATTCTGTAATATAGAATTCAAAGATATAGAACCAATTTATTTCGCACTGATGCTCAATTTCTTACTCGCTTTTGCAATCTGTTTTCTGTTCAGAAAATTTCTGATTAAAGAGTGGAACTTCGGTCTTAAATCTGAAGGACTTCTCGCAGGTCTTAAAAACCACGGTCTTCCTGCTTTAATCGCAACTGTTCTTGCAGTGGTCGCTTTTTGCATAGGTCTTATGCCGTTTGACAACAAGCCGACAGTATGGCGTGTTATCATAGAGGGCATTGTTTATTATATCGGCGTCGGAATTATGGAGGAACTTTATTTAAGAGGCTTGTTGCAGAACGCTGTCGAAAAACTTTTCGGTGATAGAAAGAACGCTACACTCTATGCAATTCTTATCGCATCTTTACTCTTCGGTTCAGGACATATTTTCGGTGCATTGGGACAGCCGGTTTTGGTAATAACAGCAAAAACTATCTGGGCAACAGCACTCGGTGTTTACTTCGGCGCTGTATATGCAAAGACAAGAAACCTGTGGGTTCCTATGATACTTCATTTTGTTGTGGATGTAGGTGCGATACCTGTATGCTTTTCTACAAGTAATCCCTATTCGGCAGTAGTGGTTATAACCCTGCTCGTATCATATCTCTTGCTCGGAATTTATGGCATATACATAATAAAAAAAGAACAGTAGAAGTGAAAAAGAAATATTATAATCAACTCAATGATAAATTAGAATTTAGTAAATAGTAGGTAAACATCAAGGACAGAGAGGGAGAGTATATGAAAGCAAGAGAATTGTTAGATGCGTTACAAATTGCAGAGCGATTAAAAGATGCAACAAGACATTGTTATACTAAAAATGGAAGACATGAGAGTGTTGCCGAACATAGTTGGATGATGACTTTGATGGCTTACTTTATGAAAGATGAATTTCCTGAGGTAGATATGGACAAAGTGGTTCAAATGTGTATTATCCATGATTTAGGAGAATGTTTTACGGGAGATATTCCAACATTTGATAAGACAAAAGCTCATGAGCAAAATGAAGAAAACCTTTTATATAGTTGGGTAAGAACTTTGCCTGAGAATTATGCTAATGAGATGATTGCAATGTATGAAGAAATGGCTGAAAGAAAAACAATAGAATCTAAAATATATAAAGCTATTGATGGTTTAGAGGCTTTACTTCAACATAATATTTCAGATTTATCAACTTGGATTCCAAAAGAATACGAGTTAAATAAAACATATGCAGATGATAAGGTGGCTTTTTCTGAATATCTTACAGAATTAAGAGAAGAAATTCGTAAAGACACAATGGAAAAAATCGCAGAAAAACAAACTGAAACTCAGTATTAAATTCCGATTTATTTTAAAATAACCCATGAAGATAGTCCGATAACCATATAGAAATATTAAAAGCCATTTCCGATTCGGGTCGGGAGTGGCTTTGCGTTACTTATGTCATTGACTTAATATGTCATCCGTGCTATAATTAACTGACCGATAAATTTGAAGTTTATAGAGGTAATGTATGAAATATGCAAAGGAAGAGGTAAAAATAGAAGGGGTGAAAACATATATTTTTACCCCTGAAAATGCGAAACTCCTGCTGTCCGACACCAATCTCATGGGG
>JAGAJQ010000063.1 GCA_017828955.1 Oscillospiraceae bacterium | reverse complement strand
CCGAGTGAGATAACGGCAACTTCTGATGTTCCGCCGCCGATATCAACGATCATCGAGCCTGTAGGTTCTGCAACAGGGAGATTAGCGCCTATTGCTGCTGCCATAGGTTCTTCGATGATAGAAACTCTCTTAGCACCTGCGTTTTCTGCTGCTTCCTTAACGGCACGACGTTCTACCGCTGTGACGCCTGAGGGGATACAGATGATTACTCTTGCTTTTGCAAAGAGTGAACCTGAAAGTGCTTTCTTTATGAATTCCTGAAGCATTGATGTTGTGATATCAAAATCTGCGATAACGCCGTCTTTAAGAGGACGAACTGCTACGATAGAACCCGGTGTTCTACCGATAACATCTTTCGCTTCTGTTCCGACGCAACGAACCTGATCTGTTCTTGTGTCAACCGCAACAACTGAAGGTTCACGGATGATAATCCCCTTTCCGCGCATATAAACAAGTGTATTCGCTGTTCCTAAATCTATGCCGATGTCTTTTGTAAACATAATTTTTTCTCCTTTTTACAGACATAAAAATACTTATAATTATTATATCACACAAAAGACCTTTCAACAATAATTTTCGGTGATTTTTTCAAATTAGGATAAAATGTCAATTTAGCGAGAATTTGCTCTTTTTATTTGGTTAATTTATCTAACAGGCGATTTCGGATAAAACGAAAATACTGTGCTTTATGCAAGGAAGTTTTCCGAAGTCGTACATAGAGTACTACGAGGGAAACTGACACAGCAAAAAGTGCAGGATTTCTCGTTTTATTACCGAGAAAAGTCAAGGGGAATAAAAAAAGACGGCAGATGCCGTCTTTTTGCTTTATTGCTTTCTCGCTATGCGATATTCGTCACCTAATGTGAAATAAGGACATTCCTTGCGCTTTGATTCCATAATCCGCCACATATCATCTTCGTCCATATTCACTGTGCAGACATAGTCTTCATAGTCTTCGTCATACGCATAGTATGCGCAGAGTTCACATTCCATAAGTATTAGTTAGAGCCGCCGAGCTCAGCCATAAGTCTTGCCATTTCAGCGTCAACCTTGCTGTTGCTCTCGAGTGCTGCAAAAGGGTCCTTTTCAGCAGCAGCCCCTGTCTTTGAAATTTCAGAAAAAGCCTGTGCTTCAGCTTCTTTTCTTGCGATTTTTTCTTCCATCTTGTCCATCTTTGCGAAAGCGTTTTCAGAAGTGTTCATCCCGCCGAGAGATTGTGCAAGGTCTTTCTGTGTATCAGCCATCTGTGAACGAGCGATAAGCATAGCCTGTCTGCTCTTTGCTTCTTCGAGTTTTGACTTGAGTTCTTCAACCTGAGCCTTGATCTGTTCTGTCTGAGCATGAACAGATTCATACATCTGTGTGAACTGAGTAACCTTTTCGTCAACCTTGAGCTTTTCTTCAACAGCCTTCTTAGCAAGTTCCTGATCGCCTGCCTGAAGAGCGAGTTTAGCCTTGTTTTCCCAATCGGCTGATTTTGCCTTGGCATCGTTCATCTGCTTTTCGAGCTGACGTTCTGAAGCCATAGCCTTGCCGAGCATCTGAGTTGACTTAACGAGTTCTCTGTCCATATCCTGAATAATCTGCTTAACCATCTTTTCAGGATCTTCTGCCTTATCGATAAGGTCGTTGATGTTTGCTCTGAGTAAATCACCGAGTCTTGTAAAAATTGACATAATGTGTGTCCTCCCCACTGATATATTTTTTGTTTTATTTTCTAAACTCAATCCCTCTTTCTGAAAATAGTTCTGAGAAGTAGACCTGTTCCTGCGGCGATAAAGCCGAACATACATATGAATTCAAAAAGGCTTGTTCTTTCAAACGAAATCCTTACACTCATAAGTATCGAAAGGATAACAACGATAAGACCTATAACGGTTACTATCCAGCCGATAATTCTTTTATCCTCCAAAAAGAAAAGAAGGATAATCCCTATTATAAGCGGAATAAGAACAACCCCCGTTGGTATCATTATATTACCGAAAAGAAGGCCACCGCTGAATATTCCGACAGTTGCAACGGATGTTCTCTGAAAAAGCCAGAAAAGCCCCGCACCGAGAAGAATAAGACCTATAAAGAACATTAAAAGCTCGTTTTTTGTTTTGTGCGAAGACGATTTTGTTTCGTCGGTTCCGAAAATTTCATCGTTTTCTTTCTGCATCTTCTTTATTGAGTCTTCAAGTTCCTTGATTTTCTTTTCGTTCTCTGTCAAATATTCCACCTCCCACCGCGATATAACAAGGAAAATATATCACATTTCACCAAAAATGTCAATAGAATAAAGGTCTGCGTTTGCGAACTGTGCAAAAAGTCTGCCGTTATGTTGTATAAATTTACCGATTTATTTGTTTTTCATAGTATGACTATTGATTTTTTTCACAACAGATGGTATACTTTATGATAAGTATACTATTATAGGGGGTTCCTTATGAATATAGATTTCTCAAAGCTTGATCCCAGGAACTGGGATTTAAGGAAAATAAGACGTAGTCTTCGTTTTAAGCTGATGGTTTACATCGTCGGAATGGCAATTATAATGGATGTTGTATTTACCGTTATCGCCGCCGTTTCGCTTACGACGACGAATAAAAACGAACTTAAATCCGAATACACCTCAGAGGGTTCAAAGGCGGCATCGAGAATTTCTTCGGAAATATCTCTTATGAAAGCCGAAACAGAACTTATAGCCGGCGGAAACCTTACTCCCGAAGCACTTGAGGCCGCTGCGGACAAATATGACTGGTGTTCTTATGCTTACATAAAGGATGATAAGGTTGTTTCAGCAACAATGGGCGATAACCTTATTGCTACAAACAAAGAACTCCCGTATTTCAAGACAGCAAGCGAAGTCGGAAAATCAGCTGTTTCGGATATCTTCGTAAACAGCGGTGAAGCTTACATAGCAGTCGCTTCCCCTGCGGGACAGAATTCGGTTATCATAGCACTCTTTGAAGCCGACACATTCTACGACAGAGTAGCTGATATTCTTCACGGAAACACAGTTACATCATTCTATGTTCTTCTTCCCGACGGAACAAACCCCTATTCAGAAGAAGACGGACTTAATTTCAACGCTCAGACAGTAACAGGATACAGAAGCCTTGCGAAGTTTGAAACAAAGGCGATTGAAAACCTCGAAGGCTACGGCGAATTCAGAAAAGACGGCGACAAATATGTTGCAGGTTACGCAAAAGTTCCGGGAACGGAATGGACAGTAGTTGTTTCAAGCCTTAAAGCGCCTCACACAAAATCAGTAAGAACAGGTATCACAGTTACAGTATGTGCAGGTCTTTTAATGCTTGTCGGTGTTCTCGTTCTCGTTTCTGTAATCGTAACACAGATCGTTACTCCTCTTACACAGTCAACAGAAAGACTTCGTGCACTTTCGGAAGGCGACCTCAATTCCCCCGTTGAAGTTTCCAACCAGAAAAACGAACTCGGTGTTCTTTCATCATCACTCGAAGAAACAGTATTCTCGCTCAAACAGTATATCGATAAAATTTCAGACGCGCTCAACAGAATCGCCGCAGGCGACGTTGCTTTCGAAATGGACGGCAACTTCAGAGGCGACTTTGTAAAGATCAAAGACAGTTTCAATCATATTCTCGCACAGCTTCGTGAAACATTCGAACAGATTAACATTTCAGCAGAACAGGTAAACTCGGGAGCTATTCAGTTCTCACTTGCCGCTAATGATATGTTCGACGGTGCTACAAAGCAGTCTGCCGCTATAAGCATTCTTTCAGACCAGCTCGAAGACATTTCGGGACAGGTTCAGGCAAACGCAAAGGCCGCTGAAAAGACAGAAGAACTTATGGACGATATCTCCAATAAGATCAACGTATGTAGCGTTCAGATGAGCCAGATGCTTCTTTCAATGGACGACATCAACGAGTCTTCAATGGAAATTCAGAAGATTATCAAGGTTATCGACGAAATCGCATTCCAGACAAATATCCTCGCTCTCAACGCCGCTATCGAAGCTGCAAGAGCAGGTACTGCAGGTAAGGGATTCGCGGTTGTTGCCGACGAAGTAAGAAACCTTGCTGCAAAATCCGCAGACGCTGCACAGAGAACAACACAGCTTATCCAGCATTCAGTTGAAAACGTAAACAAGGGTTACGAATTCGCGAAATATACTGCTATGGCACTTGACGAAATCGTTGAAAGTGCTGACACAATCGGCAGAGAAGTTACTTCAATCACACAGTCCTCACAGGAACAGGCTGACGGAATCGCACAGATCAACGAAGGCGTTGAACAGATTTCAGCCGTTATTCAGGAAAACACAACAACAGCACAGTCAAGTTCTGACTCAGCAGAAATCCTTCTCGCACAGTCAGAAGAACTCACAGACAGAGTTTCAGCATTTGAATATGAAGGAACATTCACAACAACATATTCAGACGATGACGATAATCCTTATCGCAGAAAGAAAGATGACGACGATGACGATTACTTCTCATCCTCTTCATCAAACGACGATTACTTCTCATCAAATAACGACGATGATGACGATGGTGACAGCGGCGAGGCTCTCGACTCGGGAAGTCTTAACGACCTCTTCAATTTCAGTGCAGCTCCTGCAGCGGCACCTGTTGTCAACGATAATAATGATGACGATGATGACAACGACGATGATATTGAAGACAGCAGCGAACCCGTTGATGTAAATGATCTCTTTAGTTTCAGTGGTGGCGCACCCGCTCCTGCAGAAGACGACAACGACGAACCCGAAGATAAGGGTGAACCCGTTGATGTAAATGACCTCTTTAGTTTCAGTGGAAGCAACGAAGATACATCCGAAGACGCTGACGAAGAAAAGTCGGAAGATGAAGATGTAAGTGTTGACGACTTATTCAGCTTCAGCGGTAATAACGAAGATACATCTGAAGGTGCTGACGAAGAAAAGTCAGAAGATGAAGATGTAAGTGTTGATGACTTATTCAGCTTCAGTGGAAGCAACGAAGATACATCCGAAGACGCTGACGAAGAAAAGTCGGAAGATGAAGATGTAAGCGTTGATGATTTATTCAGTTTCAGCGGTAATAACGAAGATACATCTGAAGGTGCTGACGAAGAAAAGTCGGAAGACGAAGATGTAAGCGTTGATGACTTATTCAGCTTCAGCGGTAATAACGAAGACACTTCAGAAGATGCTGACGAAGAAAAAAAGCCAGACGATGAAGATGTAAGTGTTGATGATTTATTCAGCTTCAGTGGAAGCAACGAAGACACATCCGAAGACGCTGACGAAGAAAAGTCGGAAGATGAAGATGTAAGCGTTGATGACTTATTCAGCTTCAGTGGAAGCAACGAAGACACTTCTGAAGACGCTGACGAAGAAAAGTCAGAAGATGTAGATATCAATGACCTTTTCAGTTTTGACGGTGGAAACGAAGAAGCCGAAGAAACTCCCGCAGAGGAAGAAGCGAAGGAAGAAGAACCCAAGGAAGTTACTCCTCCTCCCGCTGAACCTCCCAAAAAGCGCGGAAGAAAAAAGAAAACAGATAACTAAGTAAAAAATCCTGCTCTTGATGAGCAGGATTTTTTTATACTATATAAATAAAAGAAAATAAAAAGACAAACAAAAAAGTCCCCCACTATTGCAGGGAACAATTTGATGTGGAGCGGATTACGAGGCTCGAACTCGCTACCTCCACCTTGGCAAGGTGGCGCTCTACCAGATGAGCTAAATCCGCATATTAACCCGTATACAGTCGAACCGCATCGGGCTTTTTGGTGCCTCCGATCGGAATCGAACCAATGACACGGGGATTTTCAGTCCCCTGCTCTACCGACTGAGCTACAGAGGCAT
>JAGAJQ010000062.1 GCA_017828955.1 Oscillospiraceae bacterium | reverse complement strand
GAAACTTCTTCCCGACAGACAACCCCGAAGATCCCGTTGTTAAGATCTCTTTCGACCTTACCATTGACGGAATTATCAAATCTGAATTTATATCGGTTCTTTCTCTTGACCTTGCAAAGACCATGGCAGGTAAGATGATGAACAACTATAACGACGCCTTGAACGACGCTATGGCGGCAGAAGCTGCAGCGGCAGAAGCTGCACCTGCACCATCATCATCAGGCGGAACATTATCACAGGAAGAAATCGAAGCTCTGATGTCGGGCGCTATGTCGTCTGCTCCTGCTCCTGCACCGTCATCATCGGGCGGAACATTATCGCAGGAAGAAATCGAAGCTCTGATGTCGGGCACTATGTCATCAGCCCCTGCATCCGCACCCGAACCTCCTCCGTCATTCGGCGGAATGATGAGTCAGGAAGAAATCGAGGCGGAAATGGCAAAGATGAGAGGAGAAACTCCTCCCGCACCGACCCCTGCACCTGCACCCGCACCTGCTCCTGCGCCACAACCGCAGCAGACTTATCAGCAACCTCAGGGTTATCAACAGCCTCCTATGCAGCAGATGCCTTATGGTTATCCACCACAGATGCCTTATGGCTATCCACCGCAACAGGCAGCGCCTCCTCAGATGGCGCCAGTAAACCCTGTAAAGATACAGAACGCACAGTTACATCCGTTCGAATCATACAGTTCGGATACATTATCACACGATCAGGCGGATAACTTAAAACTCCTTATGGGAGTTCCCCTTGATGTTACCGTTGAAATCGGCTCTGCAAAGAGAAAGGTAAAGGATATCCTCGATTTCTCACAGGGAACGATAATCGAACTTGAGCGTCAGGCAGGCGCACCCGTAGACATCATCGTCAACGGAAACCTTATTGCAAAGGGCGACGTTGTTGTTATTGAAGATAACTTCGCCGTTAGAATAACCGAAATAATCAAATCAAAATTCCTGGATTCTCTGGGAGGTAAGGAGTAAATTATGGATAAGAAAATTTTACTTGTAGACGACGCAGCATTTATGAGAATGATGATCAAGGATGCTCTCACAAAGAATGGCTATACAAACATCATCGAAGCAGCAGACGGCGAACAGGCCTGCAATACATATGATGCAGAAAAGCCCGACCTTGTTATTATGGACATCACAATGCCCAATAAGACAGGTATCGAAGCACTCCGTGACATCAAAGCGTCAAATCCCGGAGCTAAGATTGTTATGTGTTCCGCTATGGGACAGGAATCAATGGTTGTCGAAGCTATCAAGCTCGGTGCGCTTGACTTTATCGTTAAGCCCTTCAAGCCCGACAGAATTCTTCAGACAGTTCAGAAGATTCTCGGATAATAAAAAATATGCTTAAAGAAATACTTATCGCAATACTCTCCCTTATGGGAGTTATTGCGCTTATATTCCTTACGTTCTATGCAAGTCGTGCACTTCACAAAAGAATGTATAGTTTTTCGGGAAAGCATATAAAAATTGTTGAAAGAGAAATGCTTTCGCAGGATAAAAGCCTTATCGTTGTAAAGGCAGGAGATAAATATATGCTTCTGGGCGTTACCCCTCAGCATATAGACAAACTCTATGAGTTTTCGGAGGGGGAATTTTCTGAAGAAACAGAAATCCCTCAGAACGAAAACGGAACTTTTCTCGATAACCTCAAAAAAGCAACGGCAGAACACCCGTATATAAAGCCTCTTATAAAAAAGAAGGAGCGTAGTGAAAAAGATGAAAACGAATAAAAACCATCTTCCCCGCTATATAGCAGGATTTATCCTCTCGCTCATATTATCTCTTTTTTGTATAGGTATTCTCTCATCGGTTGAAGCCTATGCTGCTTTTAATGGTGATGATGAACCCGCCGTTACAACCTATCAGGAGGGGCAGGAAACAATGCCCGAAGAAACTGCTCCACCCTATGAAATTCCCCCTACAGATAACGATGATACGGGGTTATTGGGTCTTTTGGCGCTCAATGACAATAACGGAACTTTAGACCTTGTTATTCTCATAACGATACTTACTCTCGCTCCGTCAATACTTCTGATGTTTACTTGTTTTACAAGAATCATCATTGTATTTTCGTTGCTTCGAACCGCTATGGGAACGCAGACGGTTCCGCCCAATCAGGTTATGGTGGGTCTTGCATTTTTCCTCACACTTTTTGTTATGTCACCCGTTTTTTCAGAAGTAAACGAAGTTGCCTATAAGCCTTATAAGAATGGTGAACTTACTACTATCGAAGCTTGTGCGGCGGCTACTACTCCTCTGAAAGAATTCATGCTTAAACAGACGGAAACCGAAAGCCTTGAATTTTTCTGTGATATTTCGGGCGAAGAATTTGTTATGGGCGAAGAAGCTATGAATATAAGCTTTAAAACCATAACACCCGCATTTATCCTCAGCGAAATCAAAACAGCGTTTACAATAGGCTTTCTGATTTTCATTCCTTTTCTTATAATAGATATAGTAGTATCAAGTCTGCTTATGTCGATGGGTATGATTATGTTGCCGCCCGCAACAATCGCTATGCCGTTCAAGATACTTATGTTTGTTCTTGTTGACGGCTGGCAGCTTCTTGTAGGCTCGCTCATCGCAGGATTCAATGTCTGACGGAGGTTTATAGATGACTGAAACCGAAGTTCTTGAAATATTCAGACAGTGTATGGTGATTGTCCTGCAGCTTGCAGCACCTGCACTTCTTGCCAGTATGGTAATAGGCCTTGTTATAGCTATTTTTCAGGCAGCAACCCAGATTCACGAACAAACCCTTACCTTTGTTCCGAAGCTTGTAGGAATTGCTGTTCTCCTGCTTATAACGGCGTCCTGGATAATGGCACAGATGAACGATTTTGTAACCTCTATTTTCGACAAGATAGCGAAACTTTAGCCTCGGGGGTAGATGATGAGTGATTCTTATCTTTTCTGGGAGTCGTTATTGACTAACACCCAGGCTAATATTCTTATATTCGCAAGGGTTGCGGGTATCTTTGCTTTTAACCCGATTTTTTCGAGAAGAAATATCCCCTCAAGAATAAAAGTGGGAGCGACTATGGCTCTCGCCCTCTTCATTTCGGGGAGCGTTATTTCATCATCAGATTTATCGGTCGTAAACTATGACTCTTTTTTAGAGTATGCCGTTGCGATTTTTCTTGAAATAGCGGTAGGACTCATACTCGGATTTTTAACGAATATGTTTCTTTCTATGCTACTCTATGCAGGTGAAATAATGGACACCTCATCGGGTCTTGGTATGGCAAAGATCTACGACCCTGCAACGCAGACACAACAGGCACTTTTCGGAACATATATGAACTATATGTTCCTGATATATTTTTTCATAACAAACTCGCATCTTCAGATGATAAGGATCTATCTTCTTTCTTATGAGATAATCCCATTAGGGCTTGAAGCGATAAACACAAATGTTCTTCTCGTTATAGTAGAGTATCTCGGTGTTTTGTTTACCCTTGCTTTAAAACTCGCGATGCCCGTTGTTATGGCAGAAATCATAATCGAAGTGTGCGTCGGAATTCTTATGAAAACCGTTCCGACAATTCAGGTTATGACAATAAACATTCAGCTTAAAGTCATAGCGGGACTTTTACTTATGTTCGTTCTCGCTGTTCCTATGTCCGACGCTATCGAAAGATATATGGCGGATATGATGGAAAGTATAGAGAGCGTCCTGCCTATGATAATGCCTTAGATTTTTCTTTTTAAAGGGGGGATATAGGCGATGGCGGAAGGCTCAGAAAAAACCGAACAGCCTACTTCCCGAAAACTATCGAAAGAACGAGAAAAAGGCCACGTCCCTTTAAGTAAGGAAGTAATCACGGCCGCGTCGGTTATAGTGATGTTCTATCTTTTGAAGATGTTCGGGAAACTCATATATACCCAGCTTTTCAACTCGATGCAATACTGGTTTTCACAGGTTTCGGGGAATGTTTCTGATGGCATATGGGTTTTAGAAGAAGGCGATGTCTTAAACATCTTCATAAGAATTGCGGTAACTGTCGGAATAGCGGCAGGGCCACTTCTTCTGATATCGATTGTCCTTACGATAGTAACAACAGGCGTTCAGACAAGATTTCTCTTTACAACCGAGTCGATGAAGATAAATTTCGGTAAATTCAATCCCATAAACGGGATAAAGAATATGTTTTCATCAAGACAGCTTGTCGAGCTTTTAAAATCAGTCGTAAAGATAGTTATAATCATCGCTATTATCTGGATAGAACTCAAAGACCAGATACCCTATCTCGCAAGGCTTTATGACACAGATATCCTTTCTGCTTTCATATATACCTGTCAGGTCATTTTTGATATAGTAATAGCGGTAAGTATTGCTTTTGCGCTTGTTGCCGCGGCGGACTTCATGTTCCAGCGATGGAAGTATAAAAAAGACCTTATGATGACCAAGGAAGAAGTAAAGGAAGAATACAAGCAGACCGAAGGCGACCCCAAGATAAAGGGAAAGATAAAACAAAAACAACAGCAGATGGCTATGCAGAGAATGATGCAGGCTGTTCCCGATGCCGACGTTATCATCAGAAACCCTACTCATATCGCTATTGCTATTCAGTATGACAAAGATAAAGATATAGCACCCCGAGTTATAGCAAAGGGTGCTGACAATGTCGCTATGAAGATTATTGAAGTAGCGACAGAGCATAAAGTTTTAATGCAGGAAAATATCCCCTTAGCTCACGCTTTATACGATGAGGTTGATATCGGAAAATACATTCCCCCTGCATTCTATGAAGAAATCGCAACAATCTACACATGGGTCTATGAGGTTCAGAACCTTGCGAGACCTTAAAGCATATACACACTAAACAGGAGAAGAAAGAATGAAGAAGATACTAAGTAGTGCAGTAGCAATATTTGTAATACTTGTTGTTGTACTTATCATTATCCCCTTACCAACGGGGCTTATAGACTTTGCTATCGTTATAAATATAGCACTTTCGCTCACAATTCTCCTTATGTCGATGCTTATAAAGAATGTTCTCGATTTCTCGGTTTTCCCGTCAATTCTACTTATTACAACCCTTTTCAGATTAGGGCTTAATATTTCAACCACAAGACAGATACTCGGCAACGCGGGCGACGCGGGAAAGGTTGTTAAAACTTTCGGCGAGTTCGTTATTCAGGGAAATGCCGCGGTAGGTTTTATCATATTCATAATCATAGTTATCGTTCAGTTTTTAGTTATCACCAAGGGTGCTGAGCGTGTATCCGAAGTTTCAGCGCGTTTCACCCTCGACGCTATGCCCGGTAAACAGATGGCTATCGACGCCGACCTTAATACAGGGCTTATCGACGAACAGGAGGCTAAAAGAAGAAGAGCCGATGTTCAGCGTGAAGCTGACTTTTTCGGAGCGATGGACGGAGCCAGCAAGTTTGTAAAGGGCGACTCGATAATGTCGATAGTAACGGCCTTTATAAACTTAATCGGCGGTGTTATTATGGGTATGGTTATGGAAGGTATGGATTTCGGTACCTGCATTTCAACCTATACAATAGCAACCATAGGCGACGGTCTTTGTTCACAGTTACCCGCGCTTTTCATCTCAACTGCGATGGGTATGATTGTAACAAGAACAGCCTCAGAAACAGACCTTAATACCGACGTTATCGGTCAGTTCTCACGTCAGCCTGTAGCGATTATGATAGCAGGCGGAGTTATTATATGCCTTATGGTTATCCCGGGTTTCCCGAAACCACAGCTTTTAATCACAGGTGCGGGGCTTATCGCTTTAGGCTTTACACTCAACAGAACCTTAAACGGAAAGTCTGCCGAAGAAGAGGCGGCTGAAAAGGAAAAACAGGCTGGGGAAGCACTTTCTGAAACGGAATATTATAAAGATATCGATAATGTCTATAAACTTCTCAGCGTTGAACCTATCGAAATGGAATTCGGTTACAGCCTTATTCCACTTGCCGATGAAAGCGCGGGGGGAACGTTTATAGAACGTGTCGTTATTTTCAGAAAACAGTTTGCACAGGAAATGGGTATGGTTTTCCCCTCTGTAAGAATGAGGGATAATCAGAATATAAACCCCAATAAATACGTCATCAAGATTAAGGGAGAGGCTGTTGCCGACGGTGAAATCCTTATCGACCATTACCTCGCCCTCGATAACGGAAGCGTTTCGCAGGAAGTTGACGGTATTGATACTATAGAACCCGCATTCCATATCCCTGCAAAATGGATTCCCGAAGATAAGAAGATTATGGCGGATATCGCAGGTTATACCCTTATCGACCCGACTTCCGTTATGATCACACATCTTTCTGAAATCATAAAATCCCACGCTAACGAACTTCTTTCAAGACAGGACGTTAAAACAATGGTTGATAAGTTAAAGGAAACAAACCCTGCCATTGTTGAAGATACAGTCCCTAACGTTGTCTCGATAGCATATTTACAGAAAGTTCTCGGAAACCTTTTGAAAGAAGGCGTTCCGATAAGGGATTTACAGACGATACTCGAAACACTTTCCGATTATTCAAGTTCACTCAAAGATATGGATATAACAACCGAATATGTTCGTCAGGCGCTTAAAAGAACTATTACCCGTCGTTTCAACGACGCAGGTCAGATAAGAGTTATTACTCTCGACGCGGGCGTTGAAAATAAAATTGTCGGCGCGGTTAAAAAGTCCGAACAGGGTTCATATCTTGCTTTAGACCCCGAAACAATTCAGGCGATAGTCCAGTCTTTACAGATGCAACTTGATAAAGTAAGAGATGTTATCCCTACACCTATCGTTTTAACATCTCCCATTGTAAGAGTTTATTTCAAAAAACTCATAGACCAGTTTATCCCGAATGTAATTGTTCTTTCTTTCAACGAAATCGACAATTCCGTTCAGATTCAGGCAGTAGGAAATATTTCAATTTAACCTTAGAAAAGAGGTGAATACAAAATGGCAGTTGTTACAATAACCGAAGAAAAGTCAAGAGAACTTTTCGAAAGATACAAGAAAACAAAAGATACAAAGGTAAGAAACGACATCGTCATCGCGTATTCATCGGTGGTTAAATATGCGGTTATTTCGACAAGAAATATGTATCAGAAATATGCCGACGCCGAAGATATAACAAACGAAGGAATGATGGCACTCATTTCTGCGGTTGAATCTTTCGATACCGAAAAAAACGTAAAGTTTGAAACATATGCTTCTATTAAAATCAGAGGCGCTATTATCGACTACATAAGAAAGCAGGACGTTATCCCACGCGGTGTCCGCCGTTTCGCTAAAGACCTTGACACAACTTTCTCAAAACTCTATGCAGAATACGGAAGAGAACCCACAAACGAAGAACTCGCAAAGGCTATGGGCATTTCTGTCGAGAAACTGCAGAAGGGTATGGCAGCGGCTGCTTCCGCCAACTCACTTTCTTTTGAAGAAATGATAGAAAACGGCGCTGCGGATTTTTCTGCCCCCAAAGACGAAATGGGCAACTGGGAAACAGAAAGAAACCTCTATTTAAAAGAGAGAAGCCAGATGTTAGCCAAGGCTATCGACAAACTCAACGACCAGCAGAAAACCGTCGTTTCACTTTATTATTACGAACAGCTCAGATTTTCTGATATCGCCGAAGTTATGGGCGTCAGCGAATCGCGAGTATGCCAGATACACACAAAAGCCATGATGCTTTTAAGACTCAGTATGGAAGACTACATAAAACAGTAAAAGGAGACTTTTTATGTACAGAGGATTTTACATATCGGCTAACGGTATGATAAACCAACAGCGCATTATCGACATAATAAGCGGAAATGTAGCAAACGTTCATACCGCGGGTTATAAAGCCGATACAAGCATAAACACAACCTTTGATGAGCGTCTTATTCTTGTCAGAGGAAAGAATAACAGAACAGGTAACATTACCTACAGAACACAGGAAATCGTCAGGGCGGATTTAGAGCAGGGCTCGTTTGAATATACAGGCTCACGTCTTGATATGGCGATAAGGGGGAATGTTTATTTCAACATTCAGCCTTATAGCAAGCTCTATGAAGATGACGGCGAAGTTCTTCTCACAAGAAACGGACAGTTCAACCTTGATGAAGAAGGATATTTAGCCCTCGGTTCTGCGGGAAGAGTTATAGCTGATGACGGCGAACCTATCTTTATCGGGACGGCAGATTTCGCTGTTTCGGAAGATGGAACAATAAACACAGACGACGGAAGAACTTTCCGTTTACAGCTGACCTTCGTTGACAGTAATGAAGACATAGAGAAAAAGGGCGATAATATGTTTGTCAATATTACAGGAACAAACGTTATCCCCGAAGGCGAAGATTACAGAATTATTCAGGGCGCTTACGAACGCTCGAATGTCGATATAACAGAAGAAACGATTGATGTTTTGGCAGCACAGAGACTCTTTGAAGCCTGCAGCACAGCGCTTTCTACAATCGACAGTATAAATCAGAGAGCGGCAACAGAAATTGCCTCGCTCAGATAAAGGAGGTAGTTTGTTTTGACAGTAGGATTTTATTCCGCAAAAGCGGGAACAATCAGTATGCAAAGAGCGGTCGATATAACATCAAACAACGTTGCAAACGTCAATACTCACGGTTTTAAAACACATCGTGCCTCTTTCAGCGACCTTATCTATACAACCAAACTCAGAAACGATCAGGTTGAAACAGGACACGGTGTAAAGATTGACAAAACCGACCTTATGTTTGATATAGGAAGACTTGAAAGCACAGCAAACGAACTTGATTTTGCCATTCCCTCTGAAGAACTTTTCGCAGTGGAAGACGCATCATCGGGTCAGATTTATTATACAAAAAACGGTGCATTCCGTTTAAGCAATAACGGCGACGGCACATGGGGACTTGTTGACCCCAAGGGAAACTATGTTCTCGATTATGATATGAACCCCATAACAGCGGTTTTCGATGAAGAGGGAAATCTCGACAGCGCCGCTACTATGGAACTTATCGGAACATTCAAATTCCCAAACCCCTATGGCCTTGATAACGAGGGCGATAATTATTTTATCGCCAACGGAAGCTCGGGCGAACCCGAAGCAGACAGGGGTCAGGAAAAATTACAGTATTATCTCGAAGGTTCGTCTGTTAACCTCGCAACAGAAATGGTAAACCTCATCAAATATCAGAGAGGTTTCAGTTTCAACGCAAAGCTTGTTCAGACAGCAGACGATATCGAACAGCGTGTTAACTCTCTCAGAAGATAGTTTGAAAGGAGCAAAAGGTAAATGGCTTTAAACAACTTTACAGACCTTAACGCCATGCATATGGACGTTCTCCGTGAAATCGGAAATATAGGTTCGGGCAACTCGGCAACATCACTCTCACAGATTTTATCAAGTGAAATTGATATAGGTGTCCCCGTTGTAAGAGACCTTGAATACAACGAGGTAATAGACCTTCTCGGCGGGCCCGAGCAGGTTGTTATAGGCCTTCTTGTGCGACTTTCAGGTGATATAAAGGGAATGATGATGTATCTTCTCAAAGAAAATTTTGCGAACAAGGTTACAACAACATTCTATGGAAAAAAGACAGAAAATGTTTTAACTCTTGATGAGATGGATCGTTCCGCTATCTGCGAAATGGGAAACATTATGGCGAGTGCTTATGTAAACGCAATAGCACAGCTCACAGGTCTTTTCATAGATATTTCTGTTCCCGCATTCTGCGCGGATATGGTAGGAGCGATTATGTCTGTTCCTGCGGTTGAATTTGCAGAAGTTTCAGACAAGGTTATCTATATCGACGACAAATTTCAGGTTTCAGATGACGAAATAAGAAGTAATATGATACTTATTCCCGAAATGGAATCACTTGAATCACTATTTTCTAAGCTGGGAGTAGAAATATGAGCACAATAAACGTTGGAATAGCAGACCTCAATGTCTGCTCAGGCACGGACATCCTTGCCACCTACGCTCTCGGCTCGTGTATCGGAAT
>JAGAJQ010000061.1 GCA_017828955.1 Oscillospiraceae bacterium | reverse complement strand
GTCGTTTGAGAGCGCCTCATCAAATGACTTTCTGATTTCAGCGAAAGCGTTTTCGTCAACAGTATCATTTGCAGAAAGAAGCGGAACTATTCTCTGAATGATCTTTGTATATGCAACCTTTGCGTTATCGAGATTTTCAAATGAAAATGCGAGTGATTTTCTGTAATGTGACTGTAAGCAGAAAAATCTGTAAATGAGAGGATTGTATCCCTTTTCTTCAAGGAGAGAAACAGTTAAGAATTCTCCCTTTGATTTACTCATCTTTCCGCCTTCTGTATTGAGATGGTGAACATGGAACCAGTAGTTGCACCAGTCGTGTCCTATATAAGCCTCACTCTGTGCGATTTCGTTTGTGTGGTGTGGGAATGCGTTATCAATTCCGCCACAATGGATATCGAGATATTCGCCTAAATATTTCATACTGATACAAGAACATTCGATATGCCAGCCGGGGTAACCTACTCCCCAGGGGCTATCCCATTTAAGTTCCTGATCGTCAAACTTTGATTTTGTAAACCAGAGAACAAAGTCAGCCTTATTCTTCTTGTTATTATCTTCTTCAACACCTTCGCGGACACCTACTTCGAGGTCTTCCTGCTTGAAATCGCTGAAAACATAATACTTATCAAGCTTAGCGGTATCGAAATAGATATTTCCGCCTGCTTCATAGGCATAGCCCTTTTCGAGAAGTGATGTTATAACCTTTATGAATTCGTCGATACATTCTGTTGCGGGTTTAACGACATCGGGAGTTTTGATGTTGAGTTTTTCGCAATCCGAGAAGAAAGCATCTGTATAGAACTTTGCGATTTCCATAACTGTTTTATGCTCTCTTTTAGCGCCTTTGAGCATTTTATCGTCGCCTGTGTCGCCGTCGCTTGTGAGGTGACCTACGTCGGTTATATTCATAACTCTTGTAACATCATATCCTGCATAACGAAGATATTTTTCTAAAATATCCTCCATAATATAGCTTCTTAAATTTCCGATATGAGCGTAGTGGTAAACA
Organism: Oscillospiraceae bacterium; assembly: GCA_017828955.1. Classification (GTDB taxonomy): domain Bacteria; phylum Bacillota; class Clostridia; order Oscillospirales; family Ruminococcaceae; genus RGIG4131. Next base: position 3,991 of record JAGAJQ010000061.1, on the reverse strand, counting down.
GTAGGTCCGCAGGTATACATTGAAACCTTATTACCGTCTCTTGGGATAAAATCTTCTTTCTTATGAGAAAGGCTGTTGTATATTTTCATCTTACTTCTCCTTATTTAAGTTCGTTTATTTTCTTTTCGAGTTTTTCTATTCTCACAAGATGTTTGCAGAGTTCCTGTGAAACGGGGTCGGGAATATGGATCTGGTCGAGGTCATTTTTCATAACTTTCTTGCCGTTGCATTTTGCAAGTCTTGCAGGTGCGCCGACTGCTGTGCAGTTAGGGGGAACTTCGTGGAGAACAACTGCGTTCGCTGCGATTTTAGCACCGTCGCCCACTTTGAAAGGCCCTAAAATCTTAGCCCCTGCACCGACCATAACGTTATCGCCAAGGGTTGGGTGACGCTTACCTGTATCTTTACCTGTACCGCCGAGGGTTACACCCTGATACAAAAGACAGTTATCGCCGATTTCGGTAGTTTCTCCTATAACAACGCCCATACCGTGATCTATGAAAAGACCTTTTCCGATTTTTGCGGCAGGGTGGATTTCTATGCCTGTTAAAAATCTCGCGAACTGTGAGATAATTCTTGCGACTGTTTTAAGACCTGCGTTCTGAAAAGCGTGTGCTACTCTATACATAATAACAGCATGGATACCAGAGTAGGTAAGCATTATTTCAAAACCGCTTCTTGCGGCGGGGTCTCTTTCCTGAATGGAACGGATATCATCTTTTATGATTTCAATAATATTCGCCATATTTTCTCTCCTTTTTCACAATAAAAAATAACGCCTCCCTGTGACATTTCTGTCAAAGGAGGCGACTTTTGTTTTAAGCCACGGTTCCACTCCGTTTTCGGTGTAAATGATATACACCCTTAAAACCTTTAACGCAGGTTTTACGCAAAGGGATACTTTTATTTTCACCCTTTAAGCTGACAGCCGCACTTCACATTCTTTGCGTTATGTCCTCACACCGAACGGACACTCTCTTAAAATACAAGCTGAATGCTACTCTGACTGCTACGCCTTTGAAATATTCGGTTCACACCTTATTATATGTCAATAACAAGAAAAATGCAAGTCTTTTTAAGGAAAATTACTTCATATCGAGGTAGTTTCTCATCTGCCAGAGATAACGCACTCCCGAAATAATTGTAAGGATAGTTGAAATTGCTATGAGTCCGAATGAAATATAAACCCCTACCTCAAAAAATGTCTGTGAGAAAGGAATAATTGCTGTTTCGCAAAGTTCCATAAAAAGATAGATGAAAACTATTGCTACCATTGTGAATGCGGTTTTGAGCTTTCCCCATATATCAGCGGGAACGACAACGCCTTTTCCTGCAGTTACAAGGCGAAGCCCCGAAACCATAAATTCTCTTGAAACGATAATTATTACTGCAACGATGAGGAAAAGCTGCCAGACACTTCCCCAGCCTTCAAGGAATGAGAAAATTGTTTCTGATTTGAAAAGCATACACATAAGTGCTGCGGTAACGAGTACTTTATCAGCAAGAGGATCTAAAAACTTTCCGAAATCTGTTACAAGGTTATGCTTTCTTGCGATATAACCGTCGAGGCAGTCGGTAACCGACGCTATGACGAAAACGAGTGCTGCTGCGAAATAATGCCCCCTGAAATCAATGAGGGAAAACGCAACAAAAAGGGGTACTAAAAGTATTCTTAAAAGTGTGAGTTTATTCGGCAAATTCATATCAGATAACTTCTCCTATCAAATCATAATCCATTGTGTCGTCTATGCGGACTTTTACAAACTGTCCCATAGCGAGTTTTTCTTCTGACGAGAAGAATATCTTTCCGTCGATATCGGGAGCGTCTGCCTTTGTTCTTCCGAAATAACATTCAGCCCAGCGGTCAAAACCTTCAACAACTGCTTCGACTACTTTTCCGAGCATTTTGTTGTTTTTCTGTTCTGAAATAACATTCTGCATTTCCATTATAATATCCGCTCTGTGCTGTCTTTCTTCTTCGTCGACCTGAGGAGTCATAAGAGCGGCTTTTGTTCCCTCTTCTTCTGAATAAGGGAAGCAACCGAGTCTGTCGAACTCAGTTTCTTTAACAAATTCAGCGAGTTCTTCAAACTGTTCTTTTGTTTCTGTCGGGAAACCTGTTATGAGGGTTGTTCTTAAAACGCAATCGGGCATTTTTTCACGGATTCTTGCGATAGTTTCTGTAAGAGATTTTTTGTTGCCCTTTCTGTTCATCTTAGTTAAGATATCATCATTACAATGCTGAATGGGGATATCAAGGTATTTTACTATCTTTTCTTCCTTTGCCATAACATCTAAAAGTTTATCTGTTATTCTTTCGGGATAGCAATAAAGAATACGAAGCCAACGAAGATTTTCTATCTTACAGAGTTCTGTAAGGAGTTCGGGGAGCTTTGATTCGCCGTATAAATCCTCGCCGTATCTTGTTGTATCCTGCGCGATAAGATTTATTTCTCTTACGCCGTTATCAACAAGGTATTTTGCTTCTTTCACAACTTCTTCAATGGGGTTGCTTCTGAAACGACCTCTTATCGAAGGGATAGCACAGTATGAACAGCAGTTATCGCAACCTTCGGCAACTTTGAGATACGCAAAGAAAGGAAGTGTTGAGATAATTCTTCCGCCTGTGAGAGAAAGTTTTTCCTTTTCATCAAAGCGTGAAATCTTTTCGCCCTCAGCGACTTTGTTTATGATTTCGACTATATCTTCATTACAGCCTATTCCGATAACGGCGTCAGCTTCTGAAATGAGTTCGGAAACTTCTTCCTTATATCTTTCGGCAAGGCAACCTGTTATAACGACAGCCTTTATTCTGCCTTCTTTTTTGAGTGTGCAGAATTCTAAGATTGTTTCTATCGCTTCTTCCTTTGCAGACTGGATAAATCCGCAAGTATTCACGATAACGATATCACAGAGGCCTGCGTCGTCTGAAAGTTCATATCCTGCTTTTTTGAGTTTGAACAGTATTCTTTCGGCATCAATCTGATTCTTCGAGCAACCGAGAGATACCATTCCGATTTTAAGAGCCATTTCAAAAATTCCCTTCGTTCAAAAATTCTTCCATAACGGAATTTATGTCATCATAAGTAAATCCCAGACGGACAAGGGCGTTTTTCACTTTTATAACACCCTTTTCGTCACCAAGATTTTTATAATATTTCTTTTCGATAAGTTCTCTTATGCTGTTTTTAAGGTCGTAAAGATATTCTTCTGAGGCTTCTTCGATATCCGTTATATCAAGACCTTTTCTTTTCATCTCGTTGAAAGCACGGTATTTACCGTATTTTTTGACGGTGAAATAATACTTCGCGAGTTTTTTTGCATAAAGACTATCGTTTATGAGACCTATTTCTGTCATCTTATCGCAGACGGCAAAGCAGACCTCTTCGCTATAATTCTTTTCGAGTTTCGAATAGAGTTCTGAATAGGAGTGGTCTCTTGCTTCGAGTATGTATAATGCCCGTTCTTTAGCACGGGTGTATTCTGAATTATTCATCATCAGCAGGGTTGAATTCTTCAAAATCATCTTCAGCGTCTGCTACAACCGCACCTGTTGATGCTGAGGCTGACTTTTTAGCGGCTTCGGCAGCGGCCTTTACTGCTTCGACCTTCTTTGATTTTGTTGAAGTCATCGCTATTTTTTCTTTCGATTCCATTATCTTGTCTTCGATTTCCTGCATGATTTCAGGGTTCTGCTTTAAGAATTCCTTAGAATTATCTCTGCCCTGACCGAGTTTGCTTCCGTTATAGCTGAACCAAGCGCCGCCCTTCTGAACGATACCGAGTTCAACGGCAAGGTCTAAGACTTCGCCTACTCTTGAAATACCTTCGCCATAGATGATATCGAATTCACATTCCTTGAAAGGAGGTGAAACCTTATTCTTTACAACCTTACATTTTGTTCTGTTTCCATAGATTTCGCTTCCTGATTTGAGCGCTTCTCCTCTGCGGACTTCTATTCTTACAGAGCTGTAGAATTTAAGTGCTCTAC
>JAGAJQ010000060.1 GCA_017828955.1 Oscillospiraceae bacterium | reverse complement strand
GTGCTGTGCGGAAGTCGGGCTAGGACTTCCCGAGAGATTTGCAGAGGGTGCTGCAAGTGCCACTCCCGCCGCTTTGATAATCCTTCTTGCAGTCATATCAGACGGCAGTCTTATCCCGACAGTATCAAGTCCACCACTGGTTGCCATAGGTATAGTGTCCTTTTTCGGAAGGACCATAGTGAGTGGGCCTGGCCAAAATTTTTCCGCTAATTTATATGCCACATCAGGAATATCCTGTGCGTATTTTTCCATATCTTCAACTTCTGATATATGAACTATAAGTGGATTATCTTGTGGTCTTCCCTTGGCTATGAAAATTTTTGCAACCGCATTTTCATTTGTAGCATCAGCTGCAAGTCCATATACGGTTTCTGTGGGAATTGCCACAACCTCCCCTTTTTTTAAAAGTTCGGCGGCGGCGGATATTCCGCCCTCATCGCAAGGAAGTATCTCGGTTTTCATCACCACATCATCCTTCCTGCTGAGCAGAGAGCTTAGCTGCCTGGTCAGCCGTTGCAAGCGCATCTATTACTTCATCAAGGTTACCATCAAGAATATATTCAAGTCTGTAAATTGTAAGTCCTATACGATGGTCGGTAATTCTTCCTTCGGGATAGTTATATGTTCTGATACGTTCTGAACGGTCACCCGAACCAATCTGTGAACGTCTTTCAGCAACTTCTTTATCTGTCTTTTCTTTAAGAGCCATTTCATAAAGCTTTGTTCTGAGCATTTTCATCGCTTTTTCTTTATTTTCTCTCTGACTTCTTTCTTCCTGACATTCAACGACAACGCCTGAGGGTGCATGAGTTATACGAACAGCTGATTCTGTCTTGTTGATATGCTGTCCACCTGCACCACTTGCACGGAATGTATCGAAAGAAAGGTCCGCAGGATTGATATCAACTTCAACTTCATCCGCTTCAGGAAGAACTGCAACAGTCGCTGCCGATGTATGAACTCTTCCCTGTGATTCTGTTTCGGGAACACGCTGAACACGATGTGTTACGCTTTCATACTTGAATCTTGAATATGCACCTTCGCCTTCAACAGAGAAACTGATTTCCTTGATACCGCCAAGTTCGGTTTCATTTATATTCATAACATCTATCTTCCAACGCTTGTTTTCAGCATACATAGAATACATTCTGAAAAGAGAGTGTGCAAAGAGAGCCGCTTCTTCTCCACCTACGCCGCCTCTGATTTCGATGATAACATTTCGGTCATCGTTAGGATCCTTAGGAAGAAGAAGAATCTTGAGTTCTTCAGTAATAGTTGCTACTGCTTCTTTCGAAGAATCATATTCTTCCTGAACCATTTCCCTGAAATCCTTGTCAAGTCCACCTGCGTCAAGAAGTTCCTTTGATTCATCAAAAGTTTGTTTTTCTTTAAGATACTCACGGTATTTTTCGATAATCGGGGTAAGAGTCTTGAATTCTTTCATAAGGTCTCTGTAAGCAACATTATCATTTACAACATTGGGGTTCATAAGTTTTTCGTTTACTTCTTCAAATCTTTTTT
>JAGAJQ010000059.1 GCA_017828955.1 Oscillospiraceae bacterium | reverse complement strand
TGGAGCCGTTCTCGTCAGGAATATTGGAACAAAGGCGCAACATCAGGACATCTTCAGAAGGTGATTTCGATTTATGGTGATTGTGATAACGATACTTTGCTTGTGAATGTTGAACAGACAGGCGTTGCCTGCCATACGGGTTCATATAGTTGCTTTTTTAATGAAATATATAATGAGGAGGAAAAATAAATGACAGTTTACGAAGAAATTTTTGAGGTTATCAAAGAAAGAAAAAAACAGTTTGAAGATGGAACAGCACAGGAAAATTCTTACACCTGCTACCTTTTCGAAAAGGGTGTTGATAAAATCTGCAAAAAGATAGGCGAAGAAGCTACAGAAACTGTTATTGCTGCAAAGAATAAGGATAACGACGAACTTAAAAACGAAATAAACGATCTTTTATATCATGTTATGGTGCTTTGCGCTAACCAGGGACTTGATTGGTCCGAAGTTGAAGAAGTTCTTAACGAAAGAAACGAGAAGATAGGAAACCTCAAAAAGTTCCATACGGTAGATAAGAATACATAATTTATTCTGTTTTTCAATTTTTATATGCACTAATATTGTCCTCCTTGAATACTATGTATTGAAGTTCTTTAACTTTAATCTTTTACAAGGAGGATATTTTTATGAGCAATACAAACTGTTCGGGCAACAACAATAATGCAGTATGCATAGAGGCACAACGTATATATGATAGTTGTTGCGACAAGGAATGTATACCCGATCTTGTTGTTTCTCTTGACAACAAGGCATGTTATGTCGATAGAAAATACACACTTGCAAAGACAAAATCTGTAAAGATTGATAATGTGTGTATGTGTGTTGAAAGCGTTCCTTTCGATAAAGGATACTATTCTGTCGATATTACTTACACATTTGCACTTACTATTGACCTTTTTGAAGGTCCCTGCACATTACCTACAACAGTAACCGGAACTGCGGTTTATTCTAAAAAGGTAATTCTTTATGGCGGAACAGGAAATTCAAAAACATTCTGTAGTGAGGGTTGCAATATTCTTACAGACTGTAATAATAATTGCGATCTTCCGAAGGCTTGTGTTCAGATAGTTGATCCTATCGTTCTTGAAACAAAACTTGTTCCGCTTTGTTGCGGACCTTGGACTGTTCCGCCTGTGCCTCAAGATGAACCTCTTATTCAGCCTTGCTGTTGCGGAAGTAACAATGCTTCTTCTGTCGGAAAATGTCTTCATGTTTCAATAGGGCTTTTTTCGATAGTAAAACTTACAAGACAGGTTGCTATGCTTGTTCCTGTATATGATTTCTGTATTCCACAAAAACATTGTTGCGGAGATTCGATAAACCAGAATGCATGCGATACATTCAATAAAATCGATTTTCCCACTGACGAATTTTTCCCGCCTGCAATTGATTGTTCAGGATGTACTACTTGTGATTGTTTGGGAACAACCGAATAAAATAAAGCCCGAAGGAGAATTTTTCTTCTTCGGGTATTTTTATTTGCGAAAAACTTGCAAAAAATACTCTTGTGTGTTATAATATTATGTCAGTATGTGGAGGTGAGTGAAATGGACGAAATTACTGCAAAAAATCGGATAAAAGAATTATCTGATGAATTATATCGATATAATGAAGAGTATTACGCTTTTGATAATCCAAGTGTTGATGATTACACATATGATATGAAAATGAAGGAACTTAAGAAACTTGAGAAAGATTTTCCACAGTATTTAAGTCCTGATTCACCGACACAAAAAGTAGGCGGGTTTGCATTAAACACTTTTGCCGAAGTAAAACATACAGTTCAGATGGCCAGCCTTCAAGATGTTTTCTCGTTTGAAGAAGTAGAATCATATTTTGAAAGATGTCGTAACGCAATAGGAAAAGATGATTTTTTTGTTGTAGAACCTAAAATAGATGGCCTTTCTGTTTCGCTTGAATACAGAAATGGTGAATTTTTCCGCGGTTCAACAAGAGGTGATGGATTTGTCGGAGAAGATGTTACCGCGAATCTGAGAACTATTCGCTCCGTTCCCAAAAAACTTAATCAGAATATACCTTACCTTGAGGTAAGAGGCGAAGTATATATGTCAAGAGAAAGTTTTGAAGAACTTGTCAAACAACAGGAACTGAATGACGAAAAAACTGCAAAAAATCCAAGAAATGCTGCAGCGGGTTCTTTAAGACAAAAAAATTCAAAAGTTACTGCAGAAAGAAAACTTGATATTTTTGTTTTCAACATTCAACAAATTGAGGGAGTGAGTCTTTCGTCTCATAAGGAATCTCTTGATTTTTTGAAATCTCTTGGTTTTGAAACAGTCCCCGGATATGTAACGGTTTCTTCTGCTGACGATGCTATAAAACGTATAAACCAGATAGCAGATGAACGAGTAGAATACCCTTTTGATATTGATGGGGTTGTAATCAAGGTTGATAATTTTTCAAAAAGGGAAATTATGGGATCTACCGCAAAATGTCCGAAATGGGCTGTTGCTTACAAATATCCGCCTGAGGAGAAAGAGACGGTTCTTAAAGATATTGAAGTGAATGTCGGAAGAACAGGTGTTATTACTCCAGTGGCTGTTTTTGAAAGTATATCGCTCGCAGGGACGAGTGTTTCAAGAGCAACGCTTCATAATCAAGAATTTATTTCTGAAAAGGATATACGGATAGGAGATACAATTCTTGTAAGAAAAGCAGGAGAAATCATTCCTGAAGTTTTGAAAAGTATTTCCCATAGTGAAAATTCAGTTCCTTTCTATCTTCCTGACAAATGTCCTGTTTGTGGAACATTAACGGTTTCTTGTGAAGAAGAAAGCGCAGTAAGGTGCCCTAATGTAGATTGTCCTGCACAGATTTTGAGAAATATAATTCATTTTGCGAGTAAAAAGGCAATGGATATTGAAGGCTTAGGCCCTGCAAATGTAGAACTTCTGCTTGAGAATAAGCTGATTTCATCGGTTGCAGACTTATATGAACTTAAACCCAATGATCTTCTTGTTTTAGAGAGATTTGCAGAAACATCTGCTGAAAAACTTATTGTATCTATTCAAAATTCTAAAAATGCTCCGCTTGATAGAGTGATTTTTGCATTAGGTATCAGAAATGTTGGTTCTGAAACAGCAAGACTTCTTTGTGACAGATTCTCTGATATAGATAGCATAATGTCAGCAACGATTGAAGAAATTACATCAATTGATGGTTTTGGTGATATTACTGCTAAGAATGTCTATGATGCTTTCAGAAATGAACGGAATATAGAACTTATAAAGCGTTTCAGAGAATACGGATTTACTATGCAGTGTATTTCAAATAAATCTGAAGATGAACGATTTAAAGGACTTACATTTGTCCTTACCGGAACACTACCGACTATGACAAGAGATGAGGCTAAGGCTATAATCGAAAAATTCGGCGGTAAAGCATCATCTTCTGTTTCTAAGAAAACCAGTTATGTCCTTGCCGGAGAGGCGGCGGGAAGCAAGCTTACAAAGGCTGAGGAACTTGGTCTTAAAATAATAGATGAAAATGAATTTAAAGACATGATAAAATAAAGAAAGGTGAATAAAAATGGATATTGATATTAAATATATCGCGAAACTTTCTCGAATCAGCATAAATCCTGAAGATGAAGCGAAGTTTGAAAAGAATATGCAGGAAATAGTTGACATGGTAAACGGAATGCCTGAAATCAGTGACGAACTTATTCTTGATAAGAATAATGCTATGACTTTGAGAGAAGACATTGCAGAAACGGGTAAATTCACAAGAGAAGAACTTATGAAAAATGCTCCTGAGGTTCAGGCGGGTTGCTTGCTTGTTCCGAAGACAGTAGAGTAAGGAGGAATTTTAAAATGGAATTGTTTGAAAGAACAGCATCCGAACTTTCTTCTATGCTCAAAAACAAGGAGTGTAGTTCGGTTGAAATTACAGAATCTGTTTATAACAGAATAGAAAAGGTTGAAGACAAGGTTAATTCTTATATTACACTTTGCAAAGATACTGCTATCGAAAAAGCGAAAGAAGTGGATAACGCCATTGCAGAAGGAAAAGAATTATCAGCACTTGCAGGAATTCCTATCGCTGTAAAGGATAATATTTCTACAAAAGGAATACGCACAACTTGTGCGTCAAAGATGCTTGAAAACTATGTTCCGCCTTTCAACGCAACTGTTGTTGATAAGATCAATGCAGCATATATGGTTATAACTGGTAAGGTTAATATGGATGAGTTTGCTATGGGTTCTTCAACAGAAAACTCATACTTCAAGAAAACTCGTAATCCTCACGATACTGACAGAGTTCCGGGAGGTTCGTCAGGTGGCTCTGCTGCTGCCGTTGCTGCAGGAGAAGCGATCGTATCACTTGGTTCTGACACAGGCGGATCTATCCGTCAGCCGTCATCTTATTGTGGCGTTATAGGTCTTAAACCTACATACAGTAGTGTTTCTCGTTATGGTCTTGTTGCGTTTGCATCATCTCTTGACCAGATAGGGCCTATCGGACGTTCTGTAGAAGATGTTGCTATGCTCTATTCGGCAATTTGTGGCGGAGACAAGATGGACGCGACTTCAAAAATGAGAGAGTATCCTGATTTTAAAGCAGGACTTTCAACTGATATCAAGGGACTTAAAATTGGTATTCCTGCAGAATATTATGGAGAAGGAATAGACGATTCTGTCAAAGCTGCGGTTATGAATGCGGTTAAGGAACTTGAAAAGAACGGTGCGGTTGTAAAGGATATCTCCTTGCCAAGTACAGAATATGCTATAAAAGCGTATTACATCATTTCATCTGCTGAAGCATCATCAAACCTTGCTCGTTTCGATGGCGTTAAATATGGATACAGAGCAAAGGATTATACTACACTTGTTGATATGTATGAAAAGACAAGAAGTGAAGGATTCGGTGATGAAGTAAAGCGCAGAATTATGCTCGGTACATTTGTTCTTTCGAGTGGATATTATGATGCTTACTATAAGAAGGCAAAACTTCTCCAGCAGAAAATTAAGCAGGAATTTAACGATACTTTCAATGATGTTGATGTTATTATCACACCTACTGCTCCGGCAAAGGCATTTAAGATCGGAGAAAATTCTGATAATCCTCTTAAAATGTATGCCGCCGATGTTTGTACCGTTCCTGTAAATATCGCAGGTCTTCCGGGACTTAATATTCCTTGTGGATCTGATAACGGAATGCCGATAGGACTTCAGATTATTGGTAAAGAGTTCAGCGAACAGACACTTTTCAATACAGCATATTCTTATGAAAAAACAATAGGTAATCTTTGTAAGATACCTTCACTTGATTGAAAGAGGAGTGAATTTTGATGAATAATAACTATGAAATGGTTGTAGGACTTGAAGTTCACGCCGAACTCAATACTGCATCTAAAATTTATTGTAGCTGTAAAAATGCATTCGGGCTTGAAGTTAACTCTCAGGTTTGTCCTATTTGTATGGGTATGCCTGGAACATTACCTACACTTAATGAAAAAGTAGTAGAATACGCAATAAAAATGGGACATGCTCTTAACTGTAAAATAAATTCAGTTTGTAAGCAGGACAGAAAAAACTATTTTTATCCTGACCTTCCTAAAGCATATCAGATTTCTCAGGCCGAAGTTCCGCTTTGTGAAAACGGTCATCTTGATATAATGGTTGATGGAAAAACAAAGACTATTGGAGTGACTCGTATCCATATTGAAGAAGACGCAGGTAAACTTCTTCACGATGATAGCTTTGCAGGTTCTCTTGTTGACCTTAACCGTTGCGGAGTTCCTCTTATAGAAATTGTTTCCGAACCCGACATCAGAAGCGTTGCAGAAGCGAAAGCTTATCTTGAAACTATTCGTTCTATTCTTCAGTATATCAACATTTCCGACTGTAAAATGCAGGAAGGTTCTATCCGTTGCGATGTCAATGTATCTGTTCACAAAATAGGCGAACCATTCGGAACTCGTTGTGAAATGAAGAATGTAAATAGCTTTAGCGCTGCTATCAGAGGAATTGAATTTGAAGCAAATCGTCAGATTGAAGTTCTTGAAAATGGCGGAATTATTGAACAGGAAACACGTCGTTGGGACGATGCAAAAGGTGAGAGTATTCTCATGCGTACAAAGGAAAATGCTAATGATTATCGTTATTTCCCTGAACCTGACCTTTTGACTATTGTTGTTGACGAAGGAAAGATAGCCGAACTCAAAAATTCACTTCCTGAACTTCCGAATGCAAAACTCAGAAGATATGTTGATGAATTTGGCATTTCTCAGAATGACGGTGCACTTATTGCAGAATCAGTTGAAAAAGCAAAACATTTTGACGATGCGGTTTCGCTTAATAAAGGTACACCCAAGGGAATTATCAAGTGGATTTTAGGGGATATTTCAAAATATATCAATGAAACAGGTAAGTCTATTTCCGATATGAAAATAACTTCTGAAAGACTTGCTGAACTTGTTGGTACTATAGAAAGCGGTCAAATTTCAAACGCTTCAGGAAAAATAGTTTTTGAAGCTATGCTTACAGAAGATAAGGAAGTTTCTGAAATTATAAAGGAAAAAAATCTTTCTCAGAATTCTAATACTGATGAACTCGAAGCTCTTGCAAGAGATGTTCTTTCGCAGAATGAAAAGTCTGTTACTGACTATAAGGG
>JAGAJQ010000007.1 GCA_017828955.1 Oscillospiraceae bacterium | reverse complement strand
AATGTATGCAGGTTTCGGAATCGCAAAAGAAGTCGTTGATGTTCTTTTAGGAAAATCCCCCGAGAAAGAAACAGTTGAAAAACTCCTTTCAATTCTTCTTTCGGGCGAAGGCATTGTCGGTGTTCACGACCTTATAGTACACGACTACGGCCCGGGAAGAGTCTTAGCTTCTGTTCATGTTGAAGTTCCCGATGATGTAGATATCGTTCAGGCACACGAAACTATTGACCTTCTCGAAAAGAGAGTCTATGAAGAAATGCAGATAGAACTCGTTATCCATTTAGACCCTATCTCTCTTAACGACGAAAGAGTAAATCATTTCCGCGAAATAACATCAAAGGTAATAGCAGAAGTAAATCCCGAATTCTCATTCCATGATTTCAGAATGACTGACGGCGATGAAAATATCAACCTTATTTTCGACCTCGCAGTACCCATAGAAATTCCACCTCATAAGAGAGAAGAGGCAGTTTCTATGATAAAGGAAAAACTCCGTGAACACGATTCCCGTTGCAATACAGTTATCTGTGTTGATGACCTTTATTGATACTTGTAGTTTAAAAGAAAATATGTTATAATATAGAGTGGATTTTAAGTAAAGGGGGTATTTTTTGTATAAACAGCATCTTAAAGACCTTATATCATTAAAATACCGCCATAAAACCCCTCTTGCATTCGTCAGGACATTTGGCTGTAAACAAAACGAAAACGACGGTGAGAGAATAAAGGGTATTCTTTCAGGGGCAGGATTTTCATTCTGTGAAAACCCTGAAAATGCGGATATAATAGTCTATAACACCTGTGCCGTAAGAGAAAATGCCGAACTAAAAGTTTTCGGGATTTTAGGCGAGGTAAAACATTTCAAGGAAAAAAATCCCGACCTTACAGTAATCCTCTGCGGATGTATGGCGTCTGAAGAACACGTCATAGAAAAGATAAAGAAAACCTATAAACAGGTTGATATTATTTTCGGAACATCCGCAATAAACGAACTTCCGCGCATTCTTTGCGAACACCTTGAAAAACATAAATTCATCTGCGATACAAACGAATATGAAAACTATTTCAGCGAAGGAAATGAAATAGTCCGTACATCCGATTTTATGGCAGGTGTACCCATTATGTATGGCTGTAATAATTTCTGCACATACTGCATAGTGCCGTATGTAAGAGGAAGAGAAAAAAGCCGTCCCTCAGAGGATATTCTCTCAGAAGTGAAAAATCTTGCCGATAAAGGCTATAAAGAAATTATGCTTCTTGGTCAGAATGTCAATTCCTACGGCAAAGGTCTTTCAGAAGACATAGATTTTCCACGACTTCTTCGTATGATAAATGAGATTGACGGAGATTTCAGAATAAGATTTATGTCATCACATCCCAAAAACGCAACTAAAGAACTTATCGATGCTATTATAGAATGTGATAAAGTCTGTAAGCATTTTCATCTTCCCGTTCAGTCGGGAAGTGATGAAATACTTTCTGCTATGAACAGAAATTACACAGCAGAAAGCTATCTTTCAATAGTTAATTACGCAAGAAATAAAATCCCTGATTTTTCGTTTTCAACCGATATCATAGTCGGATTTCCGAATGAAAGCGAAGATGATTTTGTCAAAACACTTGACCTTATGAAAAAAGTTCAGTTCGACAGTGTTTTTTCATTCATCTATTCAAAGCGATCGGGGACAAAAGCAGCCCTTATCGAAGATAAAATTTCAGATAAGGAAAAATCAGAACGTATGACGAGACTTTTATCTCTTCAGCGTGAGATTTCAACAGAACATTATAAACGCTTTATCGGAAAAACTCTTACTGTTTTAGCAGAAGAAGAAAATTCAGAAAAAGGCGTTGTTCTGGGAAAAAGCGACGAATTCATAATAGTCGAATTCAAAGCCGATAAAGATGTTATCGGAAACTTTGTAAAGGTTAAAATTACCGGTGCTCATAACTGGGCGCTTATCGGTGAGATAATAAATATTTAATTTAAAGGAGATTTTTAAAATGGACGCAATTTCAATGGCAAGAGAACTCGGAAAGCAGATTCAGGCAGACGAAAGATATAAGGCATATCATACTGCACGTGAACTCAACGACAAGGATGAATCACTCCAGAAACTCATTGCTGATTTCAACGAAAAGAGAATGGAACTCAGCGGAGAAATGGCAAAGCCCGATAAGGACACAGAAAAGCTTCAGAAGCTTGACGGCGAAATCAAGACACTTTACGGAAACATTATGAAGAACGAAAATATGACAGCATTCAACAACGCAAAAGAAGCTATGGACGAACTTCTCTCACAGATCAACTTCATCATCACAGCATCAGCAAACGGTGAAGATCCCGAAACTTGTCCCACAGAAATGCCTCACTCTTGTGGCGGAAGCTGCGCTACTTGCGGAGGTTGCCACTAATAATGACAGAGGGGATTGATTTACAGAAACTTTCACCTATGATGCGCCAGTATCTCGAAGCAAAAGAAAAGTATAAAGACCACGTTCTTTTCTTCCGTGTCGGCGATTTTTACGAAATGTTCTTTGATGATGCCATAAGAGTATCGCGTATGCTTGAACTTACTCTTACAGGCAAGGATTGCGGGCTTGGCGAACGTGCACCGATGTGTGGCGTTCCCCACCATTCCTGCGATACCTACATAAAAAGACTTGTCGATTTAGGTGAAAAGGTCGCAATATGCGAACAACTCACCGACCCTTCCGAAAGTAAGGGTATAGTAGTGCGTGATGTCGTTAAGATCGTCACACCGGGAACTTTAACCGATAGCAGTATGCTTAACGATGAAGTGAATAATTATCTTTGCGCACTTTATTGCCAAAAAGATAGCTTTGCGATTTCGTTTGCCGATATTTCAACGGGTGAAGTGCGCCTTTTTGCCGATGAAAACGAACTCTCGGAAAGCTCGATTATTGATGAACTTTCAAGGTTTTCGCCCAAAGAAATTCTTTATAACGAAAACGCAAGAAAACTTCTTTCTGTAAATCATTTCATAAAAGAAAAACTTAAGTGTTCAGAAATTCTTCTTTCAGAAGAAGATTTTGACATAGCAAAAAATAAAGATATTCTTTTAGGACAGTTCAATGCTACCTCGCTTGAACAGTTAGGTCTTAAAGAGGGGATAGGAACATTATCCCTTTGCGGACTTTTTACCTATATTTCAGACACACAGAAAGCCGTAATCGGAAGATTCACAACAATAGATATCCGTTCGGATAACGCGTTTATGGGGCTCGATCTTACTGCAAGAAGAAACCTCGAACTTATAGAAACGATGCGTAATAAAGAGAAGAAAGGAAGTCTTCTCTGGGTTCTCGATCACACTCAGACCTCAATGGGAAAACGACTTCTCCGTTCTTATATCGAACAGCCTCTCATAAAGCCCGCAAGGATAATTATGCGACTTGACGCAGTAGAACAACTCACTCTTAAATCTGTCGCGAGAGATAATCTTATCGAGGCTTTGTCGGGCGTTTACGATATTGAACGTCTTATGACGAGAGTTATCTATAAAACGATAACACCCCGTGATTTAAAGGCACTTTCTATGACACTTTCACGTCTTCCCGAAATAAAATCAATTCTTTCGGAATTTGATTGTAAACTCCTCAGTTCCTGCAACGATGATATCTATACTCTCGACGAAATTTCAAATCTTGTTGAAAATGCAATCGTCGATGAACCACCCGTAAATCTTAAAGAGGGCGGAGTCATTAAAGACGGTTTCAACGAAGAACTCGATGAACTCCGCAGGATTGTCGGTGGCGGAAATGATATATTGAAAGAGATTGAAGAACGCGAAAAAGAAAGAACAGGTATCAAGAATCTCAAAATCGGATATAACAGAGTTTTTGGATATTATATCGAGGTTACAAAATCTAATTACGACCTTATCCCCGAAACATATATCAGAAAGCAGACCCTCACAAACGCAGAGCGTTTTATAACCGAAGAACTGAAGCGAGAGGAAAACAAAATTCTCGGTGCGAAGGATAAAATCATAGCGCTTGAAAACGATATTTTCAACGAAGTGCGCGATTTTGTCGCAACAAAACTCGAAGAAGTCCAGAAGACCGCATCAGCCCTCGCAATCCTCGATGTTATGGCATCTTTCTCTTATGTTTCGTCGAAAAATCAATATGTAAGACCCGATATTTCTGTTGACGGAACAATAAACATAAAAGACGGCAGACATCCCGTTGTCGAACTTATGTTATCCGATGAAATGTTCGTTCCCAACGATACAAAAACAGATACCGAAAATAACCGTATGGCGATTATAACAGGCCCTAATATGTCGGGTAAATCCACATATATGCGCCAGGTTGCTTTAATAACCCTTATGGCACAGATAGGTTGCTTTGTACCCGCATCTTATGCGAAAATTTCTATCGTCGATAAGATTTTCACAAGAATAGGTGCGTCTGATGACCTTTCTGCAGGTCAATCAACCTTTATGGTAGAAATGAGCGAAGTTGCCGATATTCTCAAAAACGCAACAAAAAACAGCCTTGTTATTTTAGATGAAGTCGGAAGAGGAACGTCAACTCTTGATGGTCTCAGTATCGCAAAAGCGATAGCAGAACAGATTTCAAATAAAAGAACTCTCGGTTGTAAAACTCTTTTCGCAACCCATTATCACGAACTTATCGCTTTAGAGGGAACTTTAGACGGCGTTAAGAATTACAGTGTCGCAGTAAAGAAAAGAGGCGAGGAAATAAAATTCCTCAGAAAAATCGTCGAAGGCGGTGCGGATGAAAGCTACGGTATCGAAGTAGCAAAACTCGCTGGTATTCCGTCTAAGGTAACAAACCGTGCAAAACAGATTCTTTCTGAACTCGAACAGAATACCGACGCGAAACCTGTCAGAGAAACACAGGATCAGATTTCATTCTCGTCGATAAGCCACGATGATATTATCGAAAAGCTAAAGAAAACAAATATCGATGAACTTAGCCCCGATGATGCAAAATATTTCCTCGGCGAACTTATCGATATGCTTTAAGGAGGTGTAGAAAATGCCGAAGATAAATCTTCTTTCAAAGGATATAGCCGAACTCATAGCCGCAGGCGAAGTTATCGACAGACCCTCATCTGTCGTCAAGGAGCTTGTCGAAAACTCAATAGACAGCGGCGCTACTTCCATAACCATTGAAATAAAAAACGGCGGAAGAACATATATCCGTATTTCAGATAACGGGTGCGGTATATCCGAAGATGATATTTCAACGGCATTTCTCCGCCACGCAACAAGTAAAATCAAGGAAAAAGACGACCTTGAAAAAATACTCACATTAGGATTCAGAGGCGAAGCATTAGCCTCTGTTTCTGCTGTCTCGAAGGTTGAAGTTTTAACCAAGACAAAAGATAACCGGTTCGGAACTCATTATGTAATAGAAGGTTCCGAAGAAAAAATCAAGGAACAATGCGGTTGCCCTGACGGAACAATGATAATAATAAGAGATATTTTCTATAATGTTCCCGCAAGACAGAAATTCCTTAAAAAAGACGTTTCCGAAGGCAACGCAGTAGCAGCGGTAGTGGGAAAACTCGCACTTTCTCACCCCGAAATTTCATTCAAATTTATAAGAGATAATAAACAGGGAATAATGACCCCTGGCGATAACGATCTTTATTCTGCAATCTATGCAGTTATGGGAAGATCTTTTGCCGAAAGCCTTATTCCTGTTGACTATACATATGGCGGTATACGTATTTCGGGATATACCGTAAAACCACTTTCAGCCTCTCCCAACAGACAGTTGCAGAACTTTTTTGTCAATAACCGCTATATAAAAGCCGTTATCTGCACAGTCTCTCTTGAAGAGGCTTATCGTAATGTCATAATGACGGGGAAATTTCCGTCTTGTGTCCTCAATATCGAAATTCCCCCAGACAGTATCGATATCAATGTCCACCCGACAAAACTTGAAGTCAGATTTTCCGATGAAAAACCCGTTTTTGACGCTATCTATTTCGGCGTTAAAAATGCCGTTATGAATTACGATATAATCTCAGAAAAAAAGGAAGAAGAACTTCCTGTAATTCCTCAGAAGAAGCCCGATTATTCTGTTGATGTAAGAAAAATCGTTCCCGAATATTCAAAAGAAGATCAGGTTACATTTTCATCTGAAAAGAAAAAACTTATAATAGATTCTTCCGATAAAAAAGAAGAAATCAAACCAATGATTTCACCCGTTTACGAAGAAAAAACAGAACCGCCCTTAAAAGAAGAAGTTCCTTTCGAGGAAAAAGGCTTTAAATATCTTTCGAAAACATCTTTTGAAAAAAAAGAAGAACCAAAACCCATTCCCGAAGAAACAAGGTATGAAGAAAAGAAAGTTCCCGATTTCAGAGTTATAGGCGAGTTTTTAAAGACCTATATCCTTATCGAAATGAATGATGAACTTCTAATCATTGATAAACACGCCGCACACGAACGCATTATCTTCGAAAAACTCAAATCCGAGGATAACGGCTTTTCTTCACAGCTTCTCGCGTCGCCCGAAACAGTGATCCTCACTCCCGAACAGCATACAGTTCTCTTTGAAAACAAAGAAACAGTTGAAAATTCGGGCTTTACATTCGAGGATATTGATGGAAACGAAGTTGCTATAACGGGAATACCTACAATTTTCGATATTGATACAGCCCCCGAAGTTTTCTGCGAGATAATAGATAAACTTTCAGAAAACAATAACAATACATCGGTAAGCCTTCTTGATGAAATCTATCATTCAATGGCTTGCAAAGCGGCTATAAAAGCCCACGATAAGAATAATATTTTAGAACTCGAACATTTAGCAAAGCAGGTTCTTTCAGACGACAATATAAGATATTGCCCGCACGGAAGACCCGTTGCAACAACAATAACAGAAAAAGAACTTGAAAAAAGATTTAAGAGAGTGTTATGATGAACAAAATTCCGATAGTTGTAATAGCAGGGCCTACCGCTTCCGGCAAAACTGCGGTATCTATTTCTCTTGCAAAAGAATATGATGCCGAGATAGTTTCTGCCGATTCAATGCAGATTTATAAGGGACTTGATATAGCGACCGCAAAACCGACAGAAGAAGAAAAATGCGGTATTCCTCATCATCTTATGAGTTTTGTCGAGTGGGGAGAGAAATATAGCGTCGCACAGTATCTTTCCGAGGCGAGAAAGGTCATAGCTGATATTCATAACAGAGGAAAACTTCCGATAATAGTCGGCGGAACAGGACTCTATATTTCTTCTCTTGTTGATAATATCGTTTTTGATGATACTTCTTCCAACGAAGAAATAAGAAACCGCCTTATAAAAGAGGCAGAAGAACTCGGAAACGAGGCAATGCTTAAAAAACTTATGGAAATAGACCCCGAAACCGCAAAGACACTTCATCCGAATAATCTTACAAGAATTATCCGTGCTATCGAAGCTTATGAACTTTCGGGAAAAACTATGTCGGAACTTAAAAAACAGAGCCGTGAAGAAGAAAGTCCGTATAATGCCTGTATGATAGGTCTTAATTTCCACGACAGACAAAAGCTTTATGACAGAATAAACCTACGCGTTGATAAAATGGCAGAAGCGGGAATGGTCGAAGAAGCTTGTAATGCCTATAAACAGGGTATAGGAAACACAGTCTGTCAGGCGATAGGCTATAAAGAACTTATCCCTTATTTTGAAGGAAAATCAACTTTACCCGAATGTCTTGAAGTCTTGAAACAGGAAACAAGAAGATACGCAAAGCGTCAGCTTACCTGGTTCCGTCGCGATGAACGCATAAACTGGATATATATGGATGAAAATCTTACAGAAAAAAATATTATAGATAATTGCAAAAAATATATAGCCAAATGCTTTTAAATATGTTATAATAAATTGATACGGTTTTTTCCGTATCATATTCCGATAACGGAAAGGGGAATGTGAAATGAATAAAGGATTAATTCTGCAGGATGTTTTTCTCAATCAGGCAAGAAAGGATAAAACACCCGTAACTGTTTACCTCACAAACGGTTTTCAGTTCAAAGGTCTTATAAAAGGGTTTGATGGCTATACAGTTATCCTTGAGGGCGAAGGAAAACAGTATCTCGTTTATAAACACGCCATTTCTACAGTAATCCCCTCAAAGCCGATTGCTATTTTAGAATCCGAATAAGAAAGGGATAGTATATGAACAGTTACATAGTAAAGATACTTATCTTTGTTCTGGGGCTTTTCATACTCATAACAGTCGGAAGTCAGGTTGTCCTTTCTTTCAAGGGTGATTATAACGTTGAAACAGCGGTTTCCTATGTCGCAGTTGACAGAGTTTCGTTTGATGCTGTTTTTCTCAGAAACGAACACGTTATTCCGGGAAGCAGTAAAGGCGTAATCAGTTATCCTTTTCCCGATGGCAGTAAATTTTCAAGAAACTCGGTAGTCGCTTATGTTTACAGAAGCGAATCCGATACCGAACTCGAAAAGAAAATCGAAGAACTTGAAGAAGAGCTTGCCTCGCTCAAAAAGATAACAGGGCCCGGAACAGTAGCCGCAGCAAAGCCCGAGGGCATTTCGGAACTTATAAAACAGCGTTACCGCGATTCCGTCTATTACGCAACAAAAGGCGATTATTCAAAGCTTACCGATGAAAGACAGTCGCTTTCCGAATATATGAATATTATGGCACTTATAACCGAAAAGGAAGATGGCTTCGATGAAGTAATAACTTCTCTCGAAACCGAAATCGAAATGCTGAAAAAGAAAGTCAATCCGCCTGTTTCAGAGATAGTGACCGACTATTCGGGATATTTTGTCAGCAATGTAGACGGTTATGAAGATATCCTCACTCCCGAAAGCTATACAAATCTTTCAGCTGACGATATAAGGAAGATCATTTCAAACAGCGACACAAAATCCTCAGCAGGCGTCGGAAAGGTTATCGACGGCTATAAATGGCGAGTTGTGGGAATAATCGATAACTCTTCAAAGCTTTATCAGAAAGAAATGCAGGTTACACTTACCTTTGCTTCTTGTCAGGATGAAGTTGTAGCGAAGATAATAGATATAATTCCTACTGAAAAACCCGATGAAAGTATAGTCGTTCTCGAAAGCGAAAAACTCATCAGCGGAATCGTAAGACACCGCGTTGAGAGAGTTGAAATGGTTGCAAGCAATTACGAGGGAATTTATGTTCCTCGTGAGGCGATAAGATTCAATGCCAAAGGCGAAAAGGGCGTTTATGTCAAACTCGGACAAGGCATAGTCTTCAAAAAAATCGATGTTATTTACGAAGGCGAAGATTATCTTCTTTCCGCAAATAAGGGCGATGCCGAATATGTTCTTCTCTACGACGATATAATCGTTGACAGTATAACCGAAGAGGATATGGCTTATATCGGCGTTCTTTATGCAGAAACCGAAGAGACCGACCTTGAAGAAACAACAACCACAACAACAGCCCTTAAGGTTGGTAACGAAACAACAACAACTTCTGTCACAGAAGAAACAATACCATCAGAAACATCAGAAGAACCCGCATAAAGTGGTGATATGAATGAACGAATTTGATTATATCAGAGAAAACGCAGAAAGAATTATCTATGAAGTAGGCGAAGCAAAGGCTAAATACCGCAAAGCCGATGATAAAATAGATATTATGGCTGTAACAAAAACAGTTT
Organism: Oscillospiraceae bacterium; assembly: GCA_017828955.1. Classification (GTDB taxonomy): domain Bacteria; phylum Bacillota; class Clostridia; order Oscillospirales; family Ruminococcaceae; genus RGIG4131. The sequence goes on along the minus strand of JAGAJQ010000007.1, from coordinate 4,495 downwards.
TGCCCGAAGCAGTAAATGTTGCCGTTGAAAACGGAATAACTCTTCTCGGTGAAAACAGAGTTCAGGAATATCTTTCAAAAAGGGATTTTTATGATAAATCAGCGTCTGTTGATTTTATAGGACATCTACAGACAAACAAAGTAAAATACATCATCGATACAGTAAACAGAATTCATTCAGTCGATAGCATAAAACTCGCGAAGGAGATAAACCGCCTTTCAGAGTTGAGAGAGAAAACAACAGATATCTTTGTTGAAGTCAATATCGGCAGGGAAGAATCAAAAAGCGGGGTAGACCCTGATAATCTTCTCGATTTCTGCTATGAACTCTCTGAATTGCCTAATATCCGCGTTTCGGGACTTATGTCAATACCCCCAAAAGAGTGTTCGGAGAAATTTTTTTGTAAAATGCAGGAACTTTTTATTGACATTAAGGCAAAAAACATAGATAATAGTAGTGTATGGGTTTTATCAATGGGAATGTCATCGGATTTTCCCGTTGCTATAAAATATGGCTCTAACGTAGTCAGAATAGGAACCGCACTTTTCGGTTCCAGAAAATAACGGAGGGATAATTTATGAGCTTTTTAAACAAAATCGGTGGATACTTCGGTATCAACGGCGAAGATGAATACGATGAAACAGAAGAAAACTACACAGATGATATGCCTTTCGATGAAAGCGAAGAGGAAAAAAGAAACAAGGTTGTAAATATTCACGCAACAGCACAGCTTCAGGTTATTCTTGTAAAGCCCGAAGTTTTTGCAGATACAAAGCAGATCGCTGATCACCTTAACTCAAAGAAGACAGTAGTTCTCAACCTTGAATCAACAACACCCGATGTTACAAGAAGAATTATCGACTTCTTAGGCGGTGTTGCATATGCAAACGGCGGAAACATAAAGCCCGTTGCAAACAATACATTCATCATCACACCCTACAATGTAGGATTTGTCGGTGAAGACCTTGTAGGTGAACTCGAAAGCAACGGTGTATTTCTGTAATATATATGCCTGATTTACAGTTTATTCTTTCCGATGAGGATAAGCACCTTATCTCAAGGCTTGATGATTTCATATATGTTGCCGAAAATAAATATACCCCTAAATTCACACCTTTTCTCGACGAACGACAGCAGATGATAGCAGAGAAAACCCTTTCCGAAAAAGGATTTCATAACTTTCTTTTCTTCGGAGGAGATGACCTCTGCAAAAGAAAAGTGTTGGGGCTTTTCCCTGATACTCCTTCTTCTGATGCTTTTCCCATAGTGCCACTTATGTTTACCTACCGCAAGGCAGATAAACTCACACACCGTGATTTTCTCGGTTCTGTAATGTCACTCGGGATAAAACGCGAGATGATAGGCGATATTTTCGTTGAAGAAGGAAAAGCGATCATCTTCTCTTACGATACAGTAAGCGAAAATATCATAAGCCAGATTTCAAAAGTCGGTTCTGTCGGTGTGAAAATCAGCGTGTGTGATGAGGTTTCGATAACTCCGAATGAAAATTTTAAGGAAATCGACGGCATAGTGGCGTCTTTGAGGGCGGACTGTATAGTCTCTCTCGCAACGGGACTGAGCCGTGCAAAATCGGCGGATTTTATAAAGTCAAACGGCATAGATGTCAATTATATGAAAATTTTTTCATCGTCTTATACCTTCTCGGAAGGCGATATATTCTCCGTAAAAGGTTTCGGAAAATTCATTCTTTCTGAAATCGGGGGACTTACCAGAAAAGAAAAACTACACATCAAACTAAAAAAATACACATAAGGATGGTTTTAACGATGATTAATGCAAAAGAAGTAAACAGCAAAAGATTTGAAAAAGCAGCCTTCGGTTACAAGCAGGAAGATGTTGACGATTACTTGAGAGAACTCTCAATCGAAATCGCTCAGCTCATCAAGGAAAAGGAAGACTGCGACAAGAAACTCGATGTTCTCGCTGATAAGATCAGAGATTATATGAAGGACGAAGACGCTCTTAAGGACGCTCTCCTCGGTGCTCAGCGTCAGGGACATCAGGTTGTAGAAGAAGCAAAGCAGAAAGCAGAAAAAATTCTTGCCGAAGCAAACGCTAAGTCTGATGAAATCTTAAGCGATACAAGAGTTCAGCTTGAAAGAGAAAAGAAAATTCTTGCAAACACACAGAAAGCTTCAGGCGAATTCAAGAGAGATCTTCTCGAACTCTATAAAGAACATATTGGTCTTATCAACAGCATTCCCGCTATGGTAGACGAAGAAGCCGAAGAAGAAATCGAAGAAGAAGTTGAAGAAGTAGAAACAGAAGAAGCTGAAGAAGAAACAGTATAATTCTTTATAAAGCAATTTCACCTAAAGGAGAAGAATAAGAAATGTCACAGGATTACAACAACACCCTCAATCTTCCTAAAACGGAATTTTCCATGAGAGGAAATCTCACACAGAAAGAACCCGTAATGCTCGAAGACTGGGCAAAGGACAGAACATACTACGCCATGATTGAAAAGAATAAAGACAAGCCTCTTTATGTTCTTCATGACGGCCCTCCGTATGCAAACGGCGATATCCATATGGGAACAGCACTCAACAAAGTCCTCAAGGATATTATCGTAAGATACAAGAATATGAATGGTTTCTGTGCCCCCTACATTCCGGGATGGGATACTCACGGTCTCCCTATAGAACTCAGAGCAATGAAGGAACTCGGTGTTGAAAACGGCGCTATCCCTCCCGTAGAACTCCGTGAACATTGTCATAAATATGCTCTCAATCAGCTTGAAAATCAGAAGAATCAGTTTATCCGTCTTGGTGTATGGGGCGATTTTGATGACCCATATTTAACACTCAAGCCCGAATTTGAAGCAAGACAGGTTGAAATCTTCGGTGATATGTATGGCAAGGGCTATATGTATAAAGGCTTAAAGTCTGTTTACTGGTGCCCCGATTGTCAGACAGCACTTGCCGAAGCTGAAATCGAATACGCAAACGACCCCTGCCATTCAATCTATGTAAAGTTCAGGGTTGCTGACGATAAGGGTAAATTTGCAGACTTAGGTCTTGATCTCAGTAAGACATACTTCGTTATCTGGACAACAACAACATGGACACTCCCCGGAAACCTTGCTATATGCTTAGGTCCTGAGTATGAATACACAGTTGTTCAGGCAAACGGCGAAAACTATGTTATGGCAGCAGAACTTGTAAGACCTACAATGGAAGCTGCTAAGATTGAAGAATATACAACAGTTGGTTCTTTCAAGGGTAAAGAACTCGAATATATCGTTACAAATCATCCTATTATGGACAGAACATCACTTGTTATCGTTGGTGACCATGTTACTCTCGAAAGTGGTACAGGTTGTGTTCATACAGCGCCCGGTTTCGGTGTTGACGACTTTGAAGTATGCAAGAAATATCCCGAAATCGGTATAGTTGTTCCTGTTGATGCAAAGGGCGTTCAGACAGCTGAAGCAGGAAAATACGCAGGTCTCACAACAACAGACTCAAACAAGGTTATCGCTAAGGATCTCGAAGACTGCGGCGCGTTATTCGCACTCGAAAAAATCGTTCACCAGTATCCTCATTGTTGGAGATGTAAAAACCCCGTTCTTTTCAGAGCGACAGAACAGTGGTTCTGCTCAGTAAAGGGATTTAAGGAAGATTCAATCAAGGCAATCGAAAGCGTTGAATGGATTCCTGCCTGGGGCGAAGACAGAATCAAGGGCATGGTAAACGACAGAAGCGATTGGTGTATCTCCCGTCAGAGAACATGGGGCGTTCCTATCCCCGTTGTTTACTGTAAGGATTGCGGAAAGCCCGTAGTAAACGAAAAGACAATCACCGCTATTTCTGAAATGTTCAGAAAAGAAGGCGCTAACTCATGGTACATCCGTGACGCTAAGGAATTTATTCCTTCAGACGTAAAGTGTGAATGCGGATGTGGTGAATTTATCAAAGAAAAAGACATTTTCGACGTATGGTTCGATAGTGGCGTAACACACGCTGCAGTTATGGAAGAAAGAGGATATGATGTTCCTGTTGACCTTTATCTCGAAGGCGCAGACCAGTACAGAGGCTGGTTCCAGTCATCACTCCTCACATCTGTTGCAACAAAGAACAGAGCTCCTTATAAAGCAGTCTGCACTCACGGTTGGGTAGTAGACGGCGAAGGAAAAACAATGCATAAATCACTCGGAAACGGCGTTGCTCCCAACGAAGTTTACGATGTTTACGGTGCTGATATTCTTCGTCTCTGGGTTGCATCATCAGATTACCACGCTGATATCAGAATTTCAAAGGAAATCTTGAAACAGCTTTCAGACACATACAAAAAAATCAGAAATACAGCAAGATTTATCCTCGGCAACCTCGGTGACGCAACAGGTTTCGATGTTGAAAAGGATATCGTAGATGTTAAGGATTTACACGAAATCGACAAGTGGGCACTTATCAGACTCAATTCACTCATCGAAAAGTGTAAGTCTGCTTATGACGCTTTCGATTTCCATATCGTT
>JAGAJQ010000058.1 GCA_017828955.1 Oscillospiraceae bacterium | reverse complement strand
TTATCTTTACAGCTCAGGCTGAAAAGGCAATAAAGGAAATCACAGACCTCGGATTCGGAGATATTCCTGTTTGTGTTGCTAAAACACAGTATTCACTTTCTGATGACCCCGCAAAACTCGGTAAACCCGAAAACTTTGAAATCACAGTCCGCGATGTAAGACTTTCATCAGGCGCAGGATTTGTTGTTGCACTTACAGGCGACATTATGACAATGCCGGGTCTTCCGAAGGCTCCCGCTGCTCTTAAGATTGACTGCGACAACGACGGAAACATCACAGGACTTTTCTAAGGAGAATTTCAATGACCTTTATTTCTCACTCGGCAGAAGAAACGATAGCTTTTGCAGAGAAAATCGGCTCGCTCTTAAAGGGTGGGGATATAATAGCATATAAAGGCACAATGGGCGCAGGCAAGACCACTTTTACAAGGGGTCTTTGCCTGGGGCTCTCTATGCCCGATGAGGTTACATCACCGACATTTGCGCTCGTCAATGAATACAGAGGCGATAAGATAACTCTTTATCACTTCGACATGTATCGCATAAACGGTGAGTTCGACCTTGAAACAACGGGATTTTACGACTATATGTCGGATGACAGCATTATTGCTGCCGAATGGTCTGAAAATATTGAGGACTGTCTGCCTGAGGGAACGATAACAATATCAATAGAAACTCTCGGCGAAGATACAAGAAAAATAACTGTTTTTGGAGATGAACGATTTGAATCTCTTGGGGATTGATACATCGGGTAACATAGCTTCCGTTGCCGTTTGTAATGAAAATACCGTTATAGCACAGACGACCGTTATGACAAGACTTACCCATTCTCAGATTATACTTCCTTTATGTAAAGATGTTCTTAGTAAAGCCGAAATGACACTCGATGACATTGACAGAATAGTCGTTGCTGTGGGTCCCGGCTCATATACAGGGCTTCGCATAGGAATATCTGCCGTTAAGGGAATGTGCTTTGGTGCTGAAAAGGAATGTGTAGGTATTTCAACTCTTGAGGGACTTGCCTTTAATATGTCAGGGACAGGGAGAAAAATCTGCTCTGTTATGTCGGCAAGACAGAATCTTGTTTATACGGCGTTTTTTGAAGATAATAACGGCGTTATAACAAGACTCTCTGAAGACAGAATTATACCTTATGAAAAACTTTACGAAGAAATTTCTGAAGGGACAGTAATTGTAGGCGATTATGCAAAGAATTTTATTGAAAAATTCTCTGATAAAAATCTTCTTTTAGCGCCCCCTCATTTAAGATACCAACTCGCAAGCAGTCTTTGCTTTGCGGGAATGACTAAGAACCCGATAACTGCTGATGAACTTGATGCAAGTTATCTTCAGCTGACAAAGGCTGAAAAAGACCTTGAAGAAAAGAAAAACGGAGGAAACGCATAATGATAGCAATAGGATGCGATCACGGCGGATATGAACTTAAACTTGAAATAAAGAAATATCTTGATGAAAAGGGCATAGAATATAAAGATGTCGGTTGTAACGGAGAATCCTGCGATTATCCCGATATCGCGAAAGATGTATGCACACTTATTCAGAATGGCGATGCCGAAAAGGGAATACTTATCTGCGGAACAGGTATAGGTATTTCAATCGCTGCGAATAAGCACAAGGGAATAAGAGCGGCACTTTGTACAGACAGCTATATGGCACAGTTTACAAGACTTCATAACGACTCAAACATTCTTTGTATGGGCGGAAGAGTAATCGGTGGAGGAGTTGCCGTTCAGATTACAGAAGCTTTTTTAACAACAGAATTTGAAGGCGGAAGACATCAGCGCAGAATAGATAAGATTTCGGCGCTTGAAGAAAACTAATTATATAATCCGGAGGGAATTTTCTTATGTGTGGAATAGTAGGATATGTCGGAAAACAGCAGTGCGCTGATATTCTTGTTAACGCACTTAAAAAACTCGAATACCGCGGATATGACTCTGCGGGAATCGCTGTTCATTCTGAAGGAAAGATAAAGACAGTAAAGGCAAAGGGTAAGATTGCCGAAGGTCTTGAAGCAAAACTTACAAACGAAGGAAAGCCTGTCGGAACTTGTGGTATTGCACACACAAGATGGGCGACACACGGCGAACCTTCGGATATAAATTCACACCCGATAGGAAACGGAAAAATTACAATAGTTCATAACGGGATTATCGAAAACTACCGTGAAATCAAGGAATTTCTCATTTCAAAGGGATATGTTTTTGAAAGCGAAACCGACACAGAAACTGTTGCGAAACTTCTTGATTATTACTATGAAGGAAATCCCAAGGACGCTATTATAAGCGCACTCAACGACATTGAAGGTGCTTACGCTCTGGGAATTATCTTCAAGGATTTTCCTGAAAAGATTTTTGCTGTAAGAAAAGAAAGTCCGCTTATTGTCGGAAAAGGAAACGGCGAAAACTTCATCGCTTCTGATATGACAGCAATCCTTGAACACACAAAGGAATATTATCTTTTAGAATACGGCGAAATCGCTGAACTTGACGGCGAAAACATAGTTTTCTGCGATATGCACAAAACTGAAATCACAAAAG
>JAGAJQ010000057.1 GCA_017828955.1 Oscillospiraceae bacterium | reverse complement strand
TAGAACTTACAGCAATAAAATATTTCCACTCTTTTTCATTATGTACGCTTACACCCAACAATCCTTCCGGCTTATCATTCATTATTCCATAAAGTTTGGTAAGGATTCCTTTTTCCAGTGCTATATTCCATTCGTGTGGTATTCTTGCAAAATTCTCCTCAAGCACCTTACTTAATGGACAACTTTTTCCAACAATGCGAAAGGCTTCTTTTGTTTCAATTCTGAAATTTATTTCCTCCATACCTTGTACCGAAATAGAAAACTTTATTGCCGGATAAGATTTCAAAGTTGCATTTTCCTTCTTTGCTACAGATGGTGCTATACCGTGTATGCTCTGAAATGCGCGATTAAAAGCTGTCGGTGAATCATATCCATATTTCAGAGCAATATCAATAACCTTTGGTCCGTTATCTTGTAAATCAACTGCTGCCAAATACATTCTTCTCCTTCTGATGTACTCAGAAACTGAAATATTTGTCATGTAAAAGAACATTCTTTGAAAATGATACCACCTTTTTGCTATTTTACCTCTCATCTCTTCTATAAAAGATGAGAGATTTCATTCTCAATCATTTGACCACATAATAATGTGGATCTATTATTTCACTTCCTGATTCTCCCAGCCAAAAGTCCATATACTCTATAAACTCTTTTATCCTACATGCAATCTTATAACCATAACAATCTTGTAGACGTACAATCTTATTGGCAAACTTATATTGACTCAACGATCCCCTTGTACAACTCTGTATTGATCCTCCTTTTCATGTCTTAATAATATAACCGATTTAGGAGGATTGTTGGGATTCTCACTATGCATATCCTTTATAATGTACTCGCTATCTAATATATTTTTAAATAACTCAGGCGAAAAATGTGGATCAACTGTATGAGTCCACATATCAATCCAATCAATAAAATTAATAACTGCTTCTCTCCATCCATCAACAAAATAATTACAACTTAATAATTGATCCAACAATTTTTCCAACTTATTTTGCGATTCTTCATAATCATATAAATAATAAAAACCTAATGTCTCTACATTTACAATTTCACGCGCCATTTCTTCTACTGATAAATTATCTAATTCAACTAATCTCGTTGAATAGTTAACCGTTTTCTCGAAATCAAATAAATTTATTATATTACGTGCAATTTCTAAAACAATATAATCTACTTTCTTTTTAATATGTGTTTCAATAGGATTATACAATTGTCCTTTCCTAAACAAATCATTTATATTAATTGATATGATTTCTGATAACTTCTTTTTTTCATTCAAATTCTCTGGATTATATGGTGTTACCCTATTATGGTTTATATCAAATGGTAATTCTTCAATCCTTCCCGTTTTAGCATTAAAGAGACATATTATTTTTTCCACCCAAGTGTCTTAATGGCATATCCCAATTCAATCAGAACATTCGGATTTGGAACGCCATTATCATTTAATGACACATCACAAATAAACAATTTGCTGTGATTGATTTTTTCAAAAATCGAATTCCTTATATCAGGACTGCCTAATTTATCCTTAGTATCCCGATCAATACATGCTATAAATTTATTATCTTTATTAATCTCTTTTATAGACATCTTTATTGCCTCTTCAATAAAATATCTGTTTGTCTTACCTGACAAATCAGATTGCCAAGAATAAAAAATTGATACTTTCATCTCTTACTCCATTCAAACCTTATTACATATCTATCCACTGTATAAATGCTGTCTTATCGGAACTGTTATATCCTGCATTTTTATAAAAATTCAACGTACTCTCTTCTTTTGAACCGGTAAGCAACATCATCTTATAACAGTTATTCTCTTCTGCGATCCGTTTTGCAAAATCTAAGCAGGCAGTTGCATACCCTTTCTTACGGTACTCTCCATGCGTTACCACATTTTCTACAAACGCATATGGACGAACATTTCTTGTAAGATTCGGGATAATCACACATACACAGGACGCTACAATCTTACCATCCACCTCACAGACAAGCAAATGATGATTTTTATCATTTACAATATTTTCCCATGTATTTCTTAAATGTTCTGAATCCTCCGGGACACTTTCCTCGTGAAGATATAGATATAATTGTAATATTTCATTTAAATCATTTTTATTTGCTTCTCTAATTATCATTACTATTGTACCTCTAACATCAAAGCCCTATTTCATTATCTGCGGATGCTATCCGCCCGTATTACTCACCAAGTTTCTCTAATGTATCCTTCCGGATCTCTTCTCTCAACTCTTTCAAATATTCCGAAAAAGCAACCTTATCATCTGCATAAGATTTGTTTAACTCATACTCCTTCGGAATCCATGTAGACAAATCAGAAATATTATGTTGAATCAATGCCTCTAAACTATCAATAGCCTTATATACCTTCGCTTCAACAGTTTCTCTTTTTGCCATTTCATCATATAAATCAAGCATTTCCTTTGCGTAATTCTCAGGTAAAGATTTCACCCAGCCAAATAATAATTCCTCTTCTGTTGCTTCATTCGATGTTGTCTTTTCAAAAGTAGGAATATCCCCAGTAAATGCTTCTCCCAAATCATGAATAATGCACATTTTGATAACTTTATCCATATCAACTTCCGGAAATTCTTCCTTCATAAAGAACGCCATCAACGTCATCATCCATGAATGTTCTGCCACGCTTTCGTGTCTGCCATTTCTTGTATAACAATGCCTTGTTGTATCCTTAAGTCTTTCTGCTACACTTAATGCTTCTAATAATGTTCTTGCTTCCATGACTTCTCCTCCGTCTTATAAATTGCTTTTTAACTGCAATCTTATCCGTTCTGCTATCTCTTCATTGACATCTTTTTCCTCACTTCCGTATGTCCACCCAAACCCATCATTATCATAACGCGGAAACACATGGAAATGAACATGTCCAAAATCACAAAACTTTCCACCATTTTGCATTATGCAATAACCTCTATTTCCATAAATATCTTTTACCGCTACCACAATCTTTTTTGCAACACCCATTATATCCACTAATGTTTCATCAGATAATTCTTCTATCGTATCTACATGTTGTTTAGGTATAATTAGAACATGCCCTTCATTAATCGGTTCTATATCCAAAAAAGAAATTAATTCATCATTCTCATATACAATATAAGCTGGTAATTTTCTTTTGATTATCTCACAAAATATACACATTTCCTGTTATCCTCCGTTTCTACATATTACTCTATATGACAGAAGAGCATATCACCAAAATGATACACTCTCTTTCATACCCTTAATTCAACTCATTCCACACATCCACATAATCCTGCAATCCGCCTGGACGCATTGCAATACTCACATAACTTGCAGGTTCTTTTCTTGCAAGTCTGGCAAGAATCCCTGCATCCTTCGGCTCATCAAATACAACCTGCTCCTCTGCCTTATCACAGTCAATCACAAGTTGCTTGCCCTCCATATCTGTCATAACAACCGCATTCCTGCTGCCGTCATACTGATACACCGTATAGTTTAATGCCATGTGCTCACCTCTCTAAACCATCCCAAAGTACTCCAATACATTTAACTATAACTTCCTATATCAAATAATATCCATCTTGACATTACATTCCATCATTATTTAAAAGAACATATAAATCTTTGAAACAGCAAAAAATATGTATTTTTTTATATGCATTAATAACCCCTAATTTACAACAATTCATTTATCATTTTTTCAATTCCTTGTACATACTCATCCATGTGTTTTCTTTTATAAACATATATATACGATGGATGATGCACCGGAATATAGTAGGTCTGATTATACTCTTTATAGTAATACTCAAAATCATTCCATTTCTCAAATTGTATTTTCAAATGTTTACCTACCGAAGAATATACTTTTTCACCTAATAAAAAGACAATCTTAGGACACATACTTTCTATTTCATTCATTAAATTCTCAAAGCAACAGTCAATTTCCTTTTTATTAGGATATCTTAATTTATTTTGTTCATTAAGAGGCAAACACTTAACTAAGTTTGTTTTATATGTAGTAACATTTTCACATAGGTCTTCTACTTTTTTTATCAACATACCTGTATTAGTTTCTGGAGACAATGGAATCTCTTCATCTGACTCCACTTTCTTTGCCGATAATCCTACCCAGATAATTTGGCACTCCCTCGTTCCATCTAACAATGGTTCCTGATTTTTACATAATCCACATTTTTGACATCTTCTTATTTGTTCTATCATTTATCCAATCTCCTGTGTTCTTATTATATATTCATTCAACACTTTATCAGAAGTAAGACTATAATTGCCAAAATCAAAATTAAACTGTGTTCTTCCTTCAAAACGACTTATTTCTTGATTCACTTTGCATTCGTGAATAATACCAGTACTTTCAATTATTTCACTATATAGTTTTGTACCCTGATACGGTCTAAATTGAAATACACTTGTTCTAAAATTGCCTTCTGACATATCAGCAATTTCTTTTAGTTTTTGGGCTAAATTAAATGTTCTTTTGTAATCATCTTCCGTCTCTTGTGGAAATCCATAAATAAAATATCCTTTTAAATCTATACCATTTCTTAATATTTCTGTTGCAACGGTTAGTATCTCATCTATAGTTCCTAATTTATTTATTTTCTCTCTAATTTTATTTGAACCAGATTCAATACCCATAAATAGTTCTCTGCAATTACAATCACGTAATTTACCTATCTTATCGAGTGAATTAACAAGCGACAATGCATGTACCATTCCCCTCCATTTTACTTGTGGAAATGTTGAAAAAATTCTGTAAGCCATGTCAACACTACTTCTATTCCGCAAAAATAAATCATCTAAAATTCTAATGCTTTGAATATCTGGATAAATAGCTAATATTTCACTTATTTCACGTATAACGCTTTCCTCATTTCTTGTTCTAATAGTAACATCTTTATTTAAACTTCTAGCTCCACCACAAAATGCACAGTCAAACGCACATCCTCTGGATGTAATAATTGCACCCTCTCGTTCACCATAGTGATTAATAATTATCTCGTCTGACAAAAATTTTCTATCTAAAGACTGATTTGAAATATCGTTCGGAAAATACATAGAATATTTATCAACGTTATAAACTCTTTTATTATTAATATTTATAATCGGTACTTCCTTGCATTTCTTCGTAACAATAGCAGGAATAATATATTCTCCCTCTCCAATAACAATATTAATTGTGTTTTTACTGTTCCATGATAACAGTTCTTGATAAATACATTTTACCACTTGACCGCCTACAAAACACTCACAATTAATTTCAATATGTTCAATAATATATCTAACAATATCACAATTCTGGGTAAATACATTTATTCCTACATAGTCTGGCTTATTACTGTGTATATATTGTAATATTTCATCTACCGAAAGCTGTTTTTTTACACAGTCCAAAATTTCAACTTTAACAGCGGCTTTTTCCAAATATGTGGCAATATACCCTAACCCTAATGGTGATAAGTACTGTTCTTTTTCAGTTGTAGCATCCCAAAAAATCGGAGAATTTAGCAAAATAAACTTTTTCAATTTTTCCTCCATCTACCTTTTATATATGATACAATTTGTTCCACGTTTTTTTCTAATCGAGTGTTGTTATGTATTTCCAATACTTCAATACCCTCACACTCCAACTTTTTAATTCCCTTCTTCATATAGAATAATTCATCATTTGATTGATTATTCTTTTCAAATCTAGTCAAGATATCTCTCTTTTTCAATCGCTCCTGTAGAACTCTTTCGTCAGCATACAAAGCTATCTGAAGATCAGGTTTAATAATCTCACTATTAATATTTAAAATGAAGTCCGTTTCAACCCCATCCATTTCCTGTAAAATAAGTGACGATAAGATATATCTATCCGTGATAACAATCTTTCCCATCTCCAATGCAGGAATTATTTCATTCTTTATGTGTTCATACCTATCACATGCTACTAAGCATGCCAAACTAATACCATTGTGTGTTTCTGCGAATTCCCTTACATAATCACCTAATTCTGTTGCTGTTGGTTCAGCAGTTACACAAACATCATACCCACTATTGATTAAATTTTCCTTTAAAGAATTTCTTAATGTTGTTTTCCCTGAACCATTTGGTCCATCCAAAGCTATTAAAATACCTATATAATTGTTATTTTTCATATTTAAACCATCCCAAAATGCTCTAGCGCATCCTTAATCGCTTTTTCCTTCTCTTCCGGACACTGAGGTTGTCTGCTATCTTCCGACTTAGGAAGGTTATAATTCTCCCCAACCTCTATTCCACACTTTCTTTTTACCTGTGAAATATACAGATTAGAAACCTTCAACCCATGCTCCTTTAAGACATAATCCTTAATCTCCGCATATGTCGCCTTACTCTCTGCTGAAGTCAAATCCAGCTCATCTAACTCTATCTCAACCTCAATTACATCATCCGGCTTTTGTTGGGACAAGAGAACTACCGTCTCGATATGTTTCGTCATCGGGAACATATCAACGGGCTGGATTTTTGTTATTCTGTAATCCTTTGAAAGATAAGAAAGGTCTCTTGCGAGAGTTTCGGGATTACAGGAAATATAGACGATTTTTTCGGGCGCTATATTACGGAGCGCATTCAAAAATCTTCTGTCAGCACCTGCTCTTGCGGGGTCCATAAAAACAACATCAATTTTAACACCGCTGTTTTCGATTTTCTGCATTATCTCACCTGAGTCGCCACAGAAAAATTCCGCATTCTGAATGTTATTGAGTCCGGCGTTGATATTAGCATCTCTGACGGCGGAAGCATTCTGTTCTATGCCTATAAGACGCTTTATTTTACCAGATGCACAGATACCGATTGTTCCTATTCCGCAGTAAGCATCGACAACTGTTTCTGTGCCTTTAAGGGACGCGAATTCAATGGCTTTTGAATAGAGAATTTCTGTTCCCACAGGGTTTATCTGATAGAACGACTGCGGAGAAATCCTGAAAGTTTTATTGCAGAGAATATCTGTTATGTATCCTTCACCGAAAAGGATTTTTTCTTTATTTCCGAATGTTAAAGGAATGCCATTCGGGTTGATATTAAGAACAATGGTCTTTATCTCGGGATGTGCTTTTCTTATTCTCGAAACAAAATCCTCACTTTGAGGGAATCTGTCTGATGTTGAAATGAGAGTAAGCATAACCTCGCCCGTCGCGAATGCATAGCGAAGCGAAACGCTCTTCAAAAAGCCCTTTCCCTTATAATCGCATACAGGGATTGAAAGACGCTTGCAGAGTCTTAAAACCGTTCCTGTGATTTTATGGAGAAGTTCGTCTTCGATTAAACATTCCTTAGCGGGAATAACGGAATTTCTTGTAGACTGGAAAATGCCTGTATAAGCCCTTTTTGTTCTTGTGTCAAAACGCATTACCGCCTGAACTTTATTGCGGTAATGATAGGGGTTTCTCATAGGGATAATCTTATTTACATGATCAAACTTTCCTAAAAGTTCTCTTATTGTTTTCTGCTTTAATGCAAGCTGTGACTCATAGTCAAGGTTCATAAGCTGACAACCACTGCATTTTTTATAGATTTCGCATTTTATTTCGTTTTTGTTTTCCATAAATTCTCCTGAATATGTTTTCAACAAGTGACTTGCCACGTTGTAAAAAGGAACGTGGCAAGGGTTGATATTTTTGTTTTATTCTCCCACAAATTCTCTTATGAGCGAATCACTGGGAACATTCACTCTGTCGACGGGTTCGAGTTCATCGAGGAAAGAGAGAATGATGTCGTAATCGAAATCACCGAGCATTTCTTCTTTCATACGTTTAAGGTCATCATAAACCGCCCATCTGTAAATTGTGGGTTCGAATGGGATGAATGTGTCGATATCAAAATCGGCAAGATTTTTATAAGGCATGATGTATGTTTCTTCGCCTCTTGAAACGCTCTTGAACATTTCAAAAGTTTCTCTCATATCTCTTCCGCGGTAGAGTTTATCTCTGCCGAGGCGACGTAGAAGTCTTATAAGACGAGGGTGAAGTCTGTCGTTCTGTGAGTTTTCAATTCTTGTTCTTACGCTGACATAGATACAGGTTGCAAAATCCTTGCTGTTTCCTGTTACTTCGGGATTCAAAGCATGGATACCCTCAAGAATGATAACATCGCCCTTTTTGCGTTCTATATGGATACTTCCGTCTCTGTCCCTTGTCTTGAAATTGAATATCGGGGAATCTATGGGTGTTCCGTCATTCAGCATATCAAGATGCTTCTGTAAAAGAGGAATATCTATTCTGTAAGGCGATTCAAGGTCGATAGTTCCGTCGGGGTTTCTTGGGAACTCAACGCCACAATTATCGGGAAGGAAATAGTTATCCATTGATATTGTATAAGCACCGCATCCGTTTTCTCTGAGGATTTTTTCAACTCTTCCCGCAGATGTTGTCTTTCCTGAGCCTGAGGGACCTGAAACAAGAACTATCGGCTTTTCTGATGAATTTTCGAGAATTCTCTCTGCTGCTTTTTCTATTTCTTTTTTGTATCTTTCTTCGCTTTCACGGATAAATTCTGCTTTGTCGGCAATGATACCCGAATTGATATCTGCAATTTTAACGATATTGATAATAATCCACTCCTTAAAAGATGATAGAGCTTCGCTATTTATCATTATATCACAACTATTACAATAATGCTACCCTTGAACTTGTATAAAACCTATGGTAGAATATTATAACAGATTAACAAACGGAGCATTAGTTATGAGGATTTTTGAAAAAGACGACCTAGTTTTCATAATGGAAAAGAAAAAGGTTAAAAGGCTTTCTCTTACTTTGAAAAAAGACGGAAATTTTGTTTCTGTTCCCTTTAGTGTTTCTTATGCAGAAGCGGAAAAATTCGTTTCAGAGAAAACAGACTGGGTTAAAAAGCATCGTGAAAATCTCCCTCTAAAAAAAGAAGAAAAATATCTTTCGGGGGATGAGATTTTTATTTTAGGTGAAAAATTCATTTTGGAAATTTTCTTTTCAGAGAAAAAGAAAAAGGCAGAAATTATAAACGGGAGAATTTTTCTCTATGTAAAAAATCCCGAGGACTATAACGAAAGAAAAAAAGCCTTTTCTGATTTCTGCAAGGATGTTCTTATGAAAGAAGTTCCCACTATTTTAAAAGAACACGAAGAAAAAACAGGACTTTTATCATCGGGTGTAAGATACAGAACAATGAAATCGCGCTGGGGAAGTTGTAATGTTATGACAAAAGAAATCTGTCTTAACACAGCCCTTGCCGTTCATCCAAAAGAATGTCTTTCTTATGTTATTATGCACGAAATAATCCATATCGCAGAACCCTCTCACAATGCGCGTTTCAAAGCGCTTATGACGCATTATATGCCCGACTGGAAAGAGAGAAAAGCAATTCTCAACAAATAAAAACCTGCGTTATAAAGGGCGGTAGCCATAAAAAAGCAACTCCGGAGAAGAAAACGTCTTCTCCGGAGTTTATTTTATAACACTCAAATACTTAATGTTCTGCTAAATACCGCACTGAATATACTTATTAACAAAGCCAAACAAACTACGCCAAAACACACTCCGCCTATTATCAGCAATTCTTTAGATAATTGTGGCTTTGATTTACGCAACACTAACCCTGCAATCGGCAGTGCGATAGCACCGACAATAGCGACAATAACAGGGATTGTATATATAAATTGCACTATAAGCACTATAAAAAGAACAACCCAATGCCCATCCATACAACAACATCCTCCTTCGTCAACTTCAAGTTTATCTGTAAGTTGATTGTAGCATTGTTGATATAAAAAGTCAACATCATAAACAACGCAAAGCCACTTCTGACATCAACATCAGAAGTGGCTTTTAATACTTCTATACGACTATCGCACTAAAACGCAGGTTTTATTCCTTTACAGATATTTCGAGATATGCTTTTTCATCGGGATATTCTGATGTAAAAGCGTTTATCGGACAATAGATATAAACATATTTCCCTTCGGCGATTTCAATCTCTCCGTCGCCTTTAAGCACAGGGTCTGAGGCTTGTGAAATATATCTTAATCCGTCTTTGAACTCTTCGTCGAAAATATAAACTTCCCATTCTTCAGAAGAAGCTTTTGCCGAAAAAGAATATGTTCCGCTTTTTTCGGTAATAAGTTCATAATACATAGAGCCGAAACATTCTTCTGCGGTAATCTTTATGATTTCAGGATCTTTCTGTGAAGTTTCAGAAATGGTAGTCTGTTCTTTTTCTTTTACATCGGGTGAATATCTTCCACTGCAAGCCGATAAGGAAAACACCATGCCCATTACTGCTATAAATAAAATTATCTTTTTCATCGTTTATCCCTCTTGTCAATCCTTCATAATAAAAACGCTTATCGGATAGCAGTTTGTTCTGTTTGTGAATTCGCTTACTATGACTGTATACTTTAAAGAGTCGATAGTTTTAAGATGTTTCAAAACCCTGTCTTTTTCCTCGAAACCTGTTTCTCTTCCGTAATAAATCGCTATGTTCATTCCGCCACCGTTTTTGAGAAGCGAAAGACCTTTCTCTATTGCCTCTATACTACTTTCTGCTTCGGTATGAATGTTATGATCACCTTTTGGCAACCAGCCTAAATTAAAGACAATACAGTCAACCTTTTCTTTAACATACTTATCCATATCGGAATGAGAGGCGAGTATTACCTCGGCATTTTTATAGCCTTTTTCAGAAAGGCGTTTTTCTGTGCTTTCTATTGCCTCTTTCTGAATATCAAAGGCATAGACCTTTCCTGTTTCTCCTACCTTTGAACATAAAAATTCGGTGTCATATCCTCTGCCCGCGGTAGCGTCTATACAAACGGCACTCTCTTTTGCGTAGCGTGACAGAAAATCGTGGGACAAGGCTATTGTGTTGAGTTCGCTCATAAAATCACTCCCTATAAATCTGATATAAAATATAACATATATTTCTCTTTTTGTAAAACAGAATTGACAAAAAGAACAATAAAATCTTTTTTTAAAAGAGGATTTTGCAATATTCTGTAAAATAAGGTTACAAGAAAGTTACAAATAGTTTCAATTATATTGCAATAAGCCGAAAACTATTGAAGAAACCGCCACTTTCTGTTATACTGTTGAATGGAAAATAAGATGTTATTTTAAAATGAATTTTCAGAGGATTTTCTCTGATACACATCATCGGTCAAACTTTATTTACGGAGTGTTTTTTATGGAAGAAAAACTTAACCTTTGTCTCGGATGTCTTGAAGAAAAACACGGTGAGGGGCCTTGTATCTTTTGCGGATACTCTGACGAAACACCTCATCTTCCTTCATATCTTTCACCGGGAACGACTTTAAACGACAGATACCTTGTCGGAAGACTTCTTCGTTACAACGGAGAAAGTGCGACATATCTCGCATTTGACACCGTTATGCAGAAGAAAATCTGGATAAAGGAATATATGCCCGATACTCTTTGTGCAAGAGTAAGAGGCTCCTCTCTCATAAGCGTAAATCAGCAGAATCTTGCTCCGTATAAAACATTTATGTCGGAATTTACTGAACTTAACAAACTTCTCTCAAAAATGAGAACTTTAAGCCACGTAAATCCCGCGCTTGAACTTTTCGCAGAAAACAATACTACTTATGTTACATTTGATGTAATAGACGGTGTTACACTTAAAGAATACTTACAGGAAAACGCAGGCGAACTCAGTTGGGATGAAGTTAAATCACTCTTCCCGCCTATCTTCACAACAATAAGTCTTGTCCATAATGCAGGAATTGTCCATAGAGGAATTTCGCCCGATACAATCTGGATTACAAGCGAAGGCGAACTCAAAATCTCTGATTTCTGTATTACAGCTTCAAGAACAAACAATACAGAACTCGCACCCGAACTTTTCGCAGGATACGCAGCACCCGAACAGTATGCTTCAAGCAACTGGCAGGGCACCTGGACAGACGTTTACGGAATATGTGCCGTTCTTTACCGCATACTCACAGGTTGTATGCCGACAGAAGCAGTAAGCCGTGTCGGAAACGACAATTTATGCGAACCTTCATCGGTAAACAACAACATTCCCACTAATGTTTCAAAGGTAATTATGGGCGGTCTTACACTTTCGGGAGATATGCGAATTCAGACGGTAACAGAGCTTGTTACAAAGCTTTTTGAACAGCCCGAATATCTCACTCCCTCAGCAGGAAGAACAGCGACTATCGCCATTCCCCGTCAGTCGATGTCACCTTCTGTAAACAAAAAAGTAAACGGAAATAACAATCCACATAAGAAAAAGCCTAATAAAAAGAAGAAAAAGGCAAGCAATATGAGAATTCCGATAATTGTTTTTGTGGTAACTGTCGGTATTCTTCTCGCACTTGCACTTGGTCTTATGGGTTGGGTTGATAATACAGCACCCGATGTTTCATATACAACGCCATATTATTCAACTCTTTCAACAGATCCCGTTCCTGTTACTACAATAGAAACAACAATGGGATTTGTTCAGACCTATGAAATGTCGGAATTTGTAGGAAAGAATTTCGAACTTATAAAGAACTCTCCGACATATCAGGGCTGGCTCACATTTGTTCCGACATATGTTTATGATGACGAACACGCAAAGGATATCATCATCGAACAGTCTATCCCTGCAAAAGAAACGGTCTATGCAGGAACATCAATACAGCTTAAAATAAGCCTTGGTCCTTCAAAAGTTGAAATCCCCGACCATTTCGGTCTTACAGAAAAGGACTATATCGAAATTCTCGATAAAGCAGGTATAAAATACGAAATCATAAAACAGCCCGACACTGGTTTTGTAACGGGTTATGTTATAAAAACCGAACACGACACTCCCGAAACAACGGTTGATGTCGAAAAGGGCGAAATCCTTAAAGTTTTCATCTGTGATAACGGAGACGCTGAAAATCCGACAACCGATATTTCTTTAGAAGAAGGACTTGACACATTCGGAACAGGCTGGTAAATTTTCAAAAACACTTGCATTTGCAATTCATATGTGATATAATATCAAGGCAGAAATGCTTTGATATTATGGAAAGATGGCTGAGTGGTCTAAAGCGCACGACTGGAACTCGTGTATGCGTTAATAGCGCATCGAGGGTTCAAATCCCTCTCTTTCCGCCAAAAAATAAAGTGCCCTTTTGGGTGCTTTATTTTTTTGTATTTAAGGGATTTGAATGGCAAAACCAAAAGGGTAGCAGATTTCTGCTACCCTTTTATTCAACTATCAAAGTAACTGATCTAATGCACCGCTACTGAAATTTCCTGTGCTTGCTGATTGTTCGATATAATCAATAACCTGCTTTGTCTTTGTAAGATTTGCAAATTCATCGGCAAGATCCGCTCTTTCATACTGCATTAAAAGTTCAAATTCCTTTTCGAGTTTTTCGGTTATATCGTAAAGAATTTTCAGTGATGAGAGTTTCTTTGCAAGTTCGCCGACGTCACCGCCATATTCTTTATCAAGACCGCGGAGTCTGAAAATTTCAGTGAGGATATCTTTTTCTTCGCAACCCGCTATTATAGCGTCTTCTTTTGCAATTACTCCCTTTATTTCAAACATAAGTTTGTTTCTTTCTGTAAGATAAGGAAGAAGTGCATCAAAGCTTTCTTCTGTAAGTGCTGCGGTTGCGTTTTTGTAATCCTGCATTAAATCTATCGATTCATCGATAAGATTCGATAAGATAATTTTTTCTTCGGCTGTCATTGCGGACTCCTTTTATTTATTTCTGTGAAGGTTTCTTTGAGTTCTCTGAAGAAAGGAATTATTTCCTTTATGATTTCAATATCTTTTTTCATATTCGCCTCTACAAGTCTTTTATGCATATAATCATAAAGTGCACCGAGACTTTCTGAAATTTCATATTTTGTTTTTAAAGAACTGTCAAGAGTAGAGATTATATTCTGTGCCTTCATAATAGAGTTATGAGCTTTGGGAAGATCCTTGTTCTCTATGAAATAAATCGCTTTACTGAGTTCTGTTTCGCCCTTTTCATAAAGAGCGATAAGAAGCTGAGCAGGAGTCATTGTACTGATGCTTTGCTGAACTATTTTCTGATAAGGATTATGCATCATTATAAACTACCTCCGAAAATTATGCTTGTGTGAACATTCCTGCTATGGAATTATAGTTTGCTGTATAGGTTTCGAGTGTTGTGAAACGCTTCCAGTATCTGTTGAGGTCGCTCTGATAACGTGTTTTGAGGTCGTCGATCATTTCTTTGTAATTCTTGAGCTGATCTGAGATACTGTTTGTTGTTGCAGTTGACGTTCCTTCAACACCTGCGAGAAGTGCAAACTTTCCGTAGCCCTTTGATTTTGATGTTGAAACCGCTCCGTTAAGAACCTTTTCAACCTTTGTTGCAAGACCGTTTTCTGTGTCTGTAAAGAACTCGGAAATCTTATCGGGATTTTCTGAGAGAGCTGTTTTCAGAGCCTCTGCATCTATCTCGAGTCTTCCGTTATCACGCCAGTTATCAGATTCTGTGATTCCTATATCAGCGAGTGAGAAACCGTCTGAAGTTCTTGATGTAAGAGCGTTTCTCATTGAAGTAATGAATGCATCGAGGTCTCTGTCCTGATAGAGAAGACCTGTCTTTGCCTTCTTGTTCCATTCTTCAATTTCCTTATCGGACATTTCTTCTTTCTGTTCTTCTGTAAGAGGATCGAAATAGCTGCCCTTTGATTTGGGTCTTGAAGTTGAAATTTCTTTGCTGATTTCTTCGATAAGTTTATTGTATTCATCAACGAATTTTACTATCGCGTCAAATGCTTTTGTTGTGTCTCTTGTAACATCTGTTGTAACTGCATTATCTTCGCTTATAGCAGCAGCTTCAGCGTCTGTAAGGTTGCCGAAATTGAGTGTAACGCCGTTTACTTCGATTGAGTTTGTAGCACTTGTAACTGTTGTTCCGTTTATTGTAGCAACTGCATTCTGTCCCGAAACAGAGATTTCATTTGAAGAAACGCCTGCGTATGTTGCGGGGTCTGAAAGTGTTGCATAATCTGTTCCGAAAAGCTTTTCTGCAAAAGCTGTATCAGATGATGTTACCGCTTCGTTTGCAACAATAACACCGTTTTCGAGATCGATACTTCCGACACCTGCATTTTCGAGCGCAGATTTGATATTGCCGAGTGTTGTTGTATCATCGATTGTAATGTCAACAGAACCTACTGTGAAACTTCCTTCACCGAACAGTTTTGAAGCATTTGTATCGGTTGTAATCTCGTTTGAAGAGTTGGTTTCGTTGAAGCCCAATGCTGTTATGAAGTTGTTGCTTTCTTCACTTCCTGTTGAAGCGATTGAAACTGAGCCGCCTGATTTTGTGGGAGTAAGGGAAATTTCTCCTGTTTCTTTATTGAGTGAGAATGTTGCTTCGCCCTTTAAACCTGATACCGAAATACCCTGATTGAGAGCAGCGACAAACTTTTCGGCAGCACTCTTAGCGCCGTCCTTAGACATATCTTCGTCATCAACAAAATCATATACATTTCCTGATGTGTCAGCTGTTGGAACGAAAATTTCGGCTTCTTTTCCGTTTACTGTTATTTTATATGTTGCAGCCTTGAATGAATTGAAATCAGAGCTGTCAACGGGAGTTGCGGCAATTTTGCCCTGCTTGAATGAAGCTGATGCAACACCGCCTCCGCCAACGCCGAGACCGAATGCAGAAAGAAGATTGCCTGCTGTCTGCTTTATGTTCACGCTTGCGTTTGCACCTGTGTCTGTTGATGAAATAACGAACTTCTGTGAGAATTCGTCAAAGCTCATCTGAACACCGATTTTAGCGTCGCTTACAGCGTCAACGATATCGTTTATTGTTGAATTTTTAGTGAAAGAGAATGACTTTCCGTTGATTTCAAATGAGAAGTTATCTCCTACAAGAGCTGTTTTGAGGTTAAGGTCTGAAAGCTTATGTGTTCCTCTTATCTTATTCGAAACGCCATCACCTTCGATGCCTATTGCCTTGAGTGAATCTGTCTGTGCGGCAATTCTGTCGCTTGAAGAAAGATCGCTGTAAGAATTGTTAGCCGCCTGAATAACAAATCTGTGTGAAATGCCGTCGTTTGCTTCATAGGCAAGGTTGCCGTTTGCATAAGAAAATCCTTCGCCGAAATTCTTTTCGATTTCAGCCATAAAGCTTTCTTTGCTGTTGAATGTTATATCCTTTGCGAGACCGTCAAGACTTACACTTACTGAATATTCCTTGCTTCCGTCAAGGTTTTCGAGGTCAATAGCAGCACCTGCTGTAAGTCCTGATGCTGATGAGATTTCAGCTTTCTTTGCAAGCTGAGCGATATTTGTGAGCGAAATGCTGCCCGACTGTGATGAGCTTGTAGCAATCGCAGTTATTTTTTTGTGGCTTGTTTCAGCAGAATAGTTTTTGAAAAGTGAAGGAAGCTTTATACAATTTTCTCTTGAAGAAATATTAAGGAAATTGTTCTGGAAAGTTGTCATCTTTGTCATAAGACTTCTGTATGCTTCCTGCTTCCAGCTGAGTGTGTCGTATTTCTGCTGCTGTCTGTTGAGTCTTGACTTTGTTGTTGAAGCCATAGCCTTAACGAGAGATTCTGTATCAAGACCTGTCGCAAAGCCACCCATTCTTAATCCCGAAAAGAGAGAAGAAGTTGAATTAGTTGAATCTGACATATTTTATCCTCCTCACTTAGTATTTTTCATTTTAAGAAGCTGTTCCATAACGTCCTTTGAAAGAAC
>JAGAJQ010000056.1 GCA_017828955.1 Oscillospiraceae bacterium | reverse complement strand
GATTATATCATCTTAAAGATAAATTGTAAATAGATAATACAACTTTTGGATAAAACACAAAAGGGCAGATATACTTTCTGCCCTTTTAATATACTGTTTTACCATATTTTAAAGTTTTTTACCGCAGGAAGAACAGAAATTACAGGAAGTCGGATTCTTGGCACCGCATATAGCACAGATCCTGTGTGGTTTGAGTGTTCCTATCTGTTCGCTTATCCATTCGATATCCTGACGGAGATTTTTTATTGTTTCTATACATTCCTCAATAAGAGCCATATTTTCCTTCGCTGAATTTTCATCATTTTCTTCTGAATTTGAAACAAAATCAAAATAATATTTCCCGAGTTTACGGTATTGTTCGCGTTCTTTCGACTGTAACTTTGCCTTATCAAGCTTAAGCTTTGAAAGTTCGATAATTTCGTTTGTTTTTTCAGCCGCAATATCGGCATATCTCTTTGCGCTGTCAATAACAACTTCAAATTTCTGTGACTGTGACATAATCTGCTCCTATTCTGTCGCTTATTGGATTTTATAAAGACACCTTAAGCGACGCGGCATCTTTATTTATAGAAAATCTGATTTATCTGTTTATCGGATATTTTTCGTAAAACGCATCTATATCCTTTTTCTTTTCCATAAGGGTTTCGAATCTGTTTATGTATTCATAAGGGAATTTATAGTTATATATTCTCTCTATCTTTCCACTCTTACTGTCACAAAGTTTCGTCGACGCAGCAGCACCCGCCGCTAAAATCGTCTGTGTTTCTTCCATTATGAATATATTGTATAAACTTTCTTTTCCTTTTCTTGCATATCCTACATTTTCGAGATTATTCAGTGTATTTTTCTGTCTGTAAAGATAATAAGGATTATATCCTTCTTTGCATAATCTGTCAACCGAATAAGAAACCATTTTAGCGATGTCTTCATCGCTTACAAGGTCTGCTTCTCTAAAAAGTGACGACGCTCTTTTCAGTGTCAGCGTATGAACAGTTATGCTTTCGGGATCAAGCCCTATAACTTCATTGAGAGTATTTTTAAAACTCTCATAATTATCAGAAGGAAGACCTGCTATAAGGTCTGTATTTATGTTGTCAAACCCTACTTTTCTCGCAAGCGAAAAAGCCTTTCTCACCTGCTCTGCCGTATGACTTCTTCCTATTGTTTCAAGAACTTTATTGTTCATAGTCTGCGGATTTACAGATATTCTCTTTCCGCCGTTTTCTTTTATGACAACAAGCTTTTCTTCGGTGATAGTATCCGCGCGTCCCGCTTCAACAGTATATTCCCTTACCGCCGAAATTGTGAAACACTCAGAAACTGTTTTCATTATAATACGAAGTTCTTCCGCAGAAAGTGATGTTGGCGTTCCCCCACCAAAATAGATTGTATCAAGCGAAAGATTATGTTTATCGGCATAGTCTGCGATTATCTTTATTTCTTCGCAGAGTTTTGCGATGTAATCTGGAATAAGTTTCACCGCACTATCCATCGAGTGCGAAACAAAGCTGCAATAACGGCATCTTGTCGGACAAAACGGTATCGAAATATAAAGGCTGAATGAGTTTTCAGGAAATTTTATAAGACTTTCCTGCGTAACAGCCGTTTTATAAGCGAGTTCAAACTTTTCATCAGATATAAAATATTTTTTCTTTAAAGCCGAGCGTATTTCATTTTCCGAAAGTCCCTCAGACATAAGTCTGTTGACTTCTTTAACAGGTCTTATTCCCGTTATAGCACCCCAGGGCTGAACCTTTCCTGTTATCTTCAGAAGGCATTTATAAAGCATTCTGCATAAAGGCAATTCACACTTTTTAACGCCCTCTGATTTAAGAGATGTTCCGTTCATAACCGCTTTTTTTCCGTCAAGACAAACAGTAACTTTAAGCGCAAAAAAATCTTCTTTTTCCCTAACGGATATTACTGTATAATCGCCCTCTGAAACAGTTTCTTCGTAAAGAAATTCAAACGATGTAACAGGAAGAAAAAGCTTCATAACTGCTTCAATTTCATATTTGAAATCGTTGCCGTTAAAACATATCGTCATAGTCAAATCCCCTGAGATAAACGTTGTTTTCGCGTTCATCATTCAAAGTCGTGTTAGGACCGTGTCCTGCATAGATATTGTAATTATCGTATCTGCCCTTGAATATTCTGAGTTTGCGAAGCGACATCGCCATATCTGTATGGTCGGCATCGAAAAGATCTGTTCTTCCTCTGCTGTCTTTGAAAAGTGTATCTCCTGTAAACATATTGTCTTCAAGAACAAGACAGATGCTTCCCGATGTATGACCGGGAGTATGAAGAACTTCAAATGAAAGTTCATCAACTTCGATAAATTCTCCGCCCACAACAGAAACTGCATTTTTGACCTTTTCAAAATCAGTCATAACTCCAAAACCGAATGTCATCGAAAGATTTTGTTTTCCGTCAGAAAGCTTTATAAGGTCTTTATCGTGGATATAAACCTCAGCACCTGTTTCTCTTGCGATTTCTCCAGCAGAGAATATATGGTCAAAATGACCGTGTGTAAGAATTATTTTTTTAAGAGTTGCGTCCCCGATAGCAGAGAGGATTTCTTCCTTCCCCTCAGGTGCGTCTATAAGAACAGCATTACCTTTTTCGGAAATAACAACATAACAGTTTGTAGCACAAACCCCAAGTCCGTTAATCTGCTTGATTTCCATAATTCCTCCGTATGTGTATGTTTTATTTACCCGTTCTTTCTATTGTCGAAACGCCGGGTATGCGTTTAAGTCTCGCAACAACATTATTGAGTTGCTCAATTCCGCCGACGCTTATTGTTACAGTTATACTTGCATAACCGTCTTTAAGCCCTCTCGAAACACTTTCGTGAATAAAGATGCGCATTTCTGAAAGAAGATTTGCAACATCCGCAAGAAGACCGGGGCGGTCGTAAGAGATAATGTCGATTGTTGTGCGATAACTCTTTGTATGAGTTTCTTCCCAGGAAGCCTTTACCCAGCGTTCAACTTCCTTTTCTTCTTCCATAGCGGTAACATAGTTGACGCAGTCGGCTTTATGTATAGAAACACCGTGTCCCCTTGTGATAAAGCCTACAACATCGTCACCCGGAAGCGGGTTACAACATTTTGCGAATTTGATAAGGCAGTTTTCCATTCCCTCAACAGTAATGCCATCGGTTTTCTTTCTGTTGGGTGTTGTCGGAAGTGTAGGTTGTTCTTCTGCCTTTTCGGTTTCAACATATTGCTTTGTATATTTATCTTTATAGCGTTGAATAAGCTTTGAAAGAAGAATTCCGCCATAGCCTATCGCAGCATAAAAATCCTCAACTGTATCGCAGTTGTGTCTGCGTAAATCGTCGCTCAAGAATTCGTCAAGATCATCTTCAGGAACTCTTATGAGATTTCTTCTGAATTCTCTCATAAGTTCGTCCTTACCGTTTCTTATGTTTTCTTCACGGCATTCTTTCTTGAACCAGGATCTTATCTTTGCCTTTGCTTCATTCGTTTTTGCGATATCAAGCCAGGAACGATTAGGCCCCTTGCTTTCATCTTTGGTAAGTATGATTTCAACAATTTCACCCGTTTTAATTTTATAGTCAAGTGAAACAATTTTTCCGTCAACCTTAGCCGACATCATCTTATGCCCTACCTGAGTGTGTATCGCGTAAGCAAAATCTATAACAGTTGAATTGACAGGAAGCGTAATCATATCACCCTTAGGTGTAAACGCAAATACATCTTCGGGTGCAAGGTCTGACTTTATAGTTCTTACGATTTCTTCAACATCGTTGGTTTCCTGCTGTGCCTCGATAATCTGTCTTATCCAGGCAAGTTTACCCTCAAATCTGTCCTTACCGTGAATACCCTCTTTGTATTTCCAGTGTGCAGCAATTCCGTATTCGGCGGTATGGTGCATTTCCCATGTTCTTATCTGAACTTCAAAGGGAATACCCTCTCTTCCGATAACGGTTGTATGAAGCGACTGATACATATTCGCCTTAGGGGTTGAAATATAATCCTTGAAACGATTCGGTATAGGTTTGAACATATCGTGGATAACGCCTAAAATGCTGTAACATTCATAAACGGTCGAAACGATGATTCTTACCGCATATTTATCATAGATTTCATCAAAACCACGCTGAGTCATATATACCTTCTTGTATATGCCGTAAATACTCTTTACTCTTCCGTCAATCTGCGGTTTCTTGACAAAATCCATACTTTCGAG
>JAGAJQ010000006.1 GCA_017828955.1 Oscillospiraceae bacterium | reverse complement strand
ATTTGCAAGAAAATCACTCTTTGCCCTGTTTGCCTTTTCGGCAGAAATTTTTGCCTGTCTGAGTTCTTCGCTCTGTCTTACTTTCTGTTCTGCACTCATAAGATAAACGAAAACTATAACGATAAGAACCCATAAAAGACCAAATGTCCATAAAACAAGAGGAACGATGAGCTTTATATCACCCGCAGGTGCTGCGTAGGGAACATATCCTATGAGATAGAGGTTAGGATAGTTTGTTTCTGAAGCGAAAATTACAGTTTCATCATAAGGACAGAATTTTGCCGCAGAAATATTTACATTCATAGTTTCTCTTATGCCTTCCATAGTTTCTGTCTTTTCTTCAGAAGTATAGAAAGAGAGTTCTTTCTTGTCCTTTGCATTCTGTGAACGGAATACTATGTTTCCATCGATGTCTATGAGCATACATTCGCCTATTCCGCCATAGCAGACAAGGTCTACATGTTCCGCGAGAACATCGTTATCACAAAGTTTATAGAAAACAAATTTTACATTTCCGTTGTTATAGACAGGAACGGCAAAAAGAGTTTTTTCTGAATCGGAACTTACCGAAGGATTTCCGTGGAGCGCTTCAAAGAATGCATCTGATTCAGAAAAGTCAATCTGTTGCCCATATGTCGCTTCACCCGTAATCTTCATAACACCATAGGAAATGCCATATTCATTTTCAAAATCATAATCGGGTATTCCTGTTTTTTTGTCGATTACAGAGGTCATCATTTCAAGAGAGGCTATTTCGTCGTTGAGATGATTGTCTATTATCTGCGCCGCCATAGCGCCATATCCTGAAACATGGCTTTCAACCTGGCTGGTTGTTATCTCACGCAGTTTGAACCACATGATTATACAGATGATTCCTAAAACCGCAAGCCCGCCTAAAATGAGGGTTGCTGTTCTGACAACGACCTGTTTCGTTATGGCTTTTTTCACTCTGAAACCACCACCCCGTCAACATACCAGTCCATTCTTGTGAGAAGAACATCATCGCTTATCATTTCGCCTTCTTCGCATCTCAAATTTCCTTCGTTGTCATAGATTTCGCCCGAGAAGATGTAGTTTCCGTAAGTAAATTTTGACTTTGCATTTTCAACCGCTGTTTTTGTTTCCGGAGAAACGAGAGGGGAATATTCAGATAATCCGATAACCTCGCTGTCTGTTATGCCATACCAGTGATGGTCAACAGAGTTTGCTTTTCCAAGCATAAATTCTCTTATAATCTGATAATAGAGTGATTCCCAGTTCCATACGGCAGCGGTAAGATATTTTTCTGATAATCCATCGATAGCTTTATTGTAGCCTATTGAACATATACCCATAGAATCGGCAATTTCAGCAACATTATGCTGATTCTGATGATATGTCAGAATATCCGCCTTTGTTTCTGAAAGGATTTTGTTTACTGCTTCCTTTTCTTTTTCTGCATCGTCCCATGAATCTGTCCATTCAACATAAACTTTCGCATCGGGGTTGACACTCTTAACGCCTAAAGTAAAAGCGTTTATTCCTCTGTTTACCTCATTATTGGGCATTGCGGCAACATAGCCTATTTCGTTTGTTTCTGTTGTCATTCCTGCAACAATCCCCGAGAGGTATCTCGCCTGATACATTCTTCCGAAATACGATGTCATATTGTCTGAGGTGTATTCGGATGAAATTCCATAGAATGATATTGTCGGATTACGGTCGATGATTTCCTTTGCCTCTAAAGGATATTAATAGCTTGAAAGGATAATCATTTCAGCGCCGTCATCAATAAGTTCTTCTATTGCCTTTTCACAGTCGCCCGTTCCTTCGGGGATATTTTCCTTTACTATGAGTTTTGCGTCAAGCTGTTTACAGGCGGAAAAAACGCCTTCATAGTGCATACTGTTCCAGCCGTTGTCGTCTTTTGTGCTTGTAAGAATAAGACCTATTGTATGTTTTTTATCGGGGAATATATCCTTTCCCGAAACTATAATAACGGAGATTACAAGCAGAAAAACCGCAACCGCCGATATTAT
Organism: Oscillospiraceae bacterium; assembly: GCA_017828955.1. Classification (GTDB taxonomy): domain Bacteria; phylum Bacillota; class Clostridia; order Oscillospirales; family Ruminococcaceae; genus RGIG4131. The sequence goes on along the minus strand of JAGAJQ010000006.1, from coordinate 320 downwards.
AAGAATTCTTTTTGATTTATTCATCAACATATACCCCCTCGACATACCAGTCAAAATCATTGAGCATAGCATTATCGGTCATACTTTCGCCCTCTGCTATGCGTAAATTTCCTTCATTATCATAAACGGGGCCATAGAAAACATCAAATGTTCCGTTCTTCATTTTTTCGTATTCTTCCATAGCCTTTTCTTTCGCTTTCGGATTTATCATAGGAGAAATATCGGCGATATTTATCATTCCCGTTTCAAGACCTGCCCAATGATTCTTTCCCTCGAATTTTCCCTGAAGACATCTGAGTATCTGTGGGGTATAGAACTGT
>JAGAJQ010000055.1 GCA_017828955.1 Oscillospiraceae bacterium | reverse complement strand
ACTCTCGCCCTATTATGTTGGGTGGGGGTATTTTTATTTTTAGGGAGGATTTTTGTTATGAAACACACAGACATCAAAGAAGTTTTTTCCGCTAAAGAATACGGCAAAAAGGAAACAATCTGCGGTTGGGTAAGAACAGCGAGAGATTCTAAAAATGTCGCTTTTATCGAACTCAACGACGGTACAACATTAAAGCATATTCAGGTAGTAATCGATAAGGAAAAGGGTATTGAATATTCTGATGAAGCTATGAAGCTCGGCGCTTCACTTAAAGTTGTCGGCGAACTTGTTGAAGGCAGACAGGGTTACCCCGAAATCAACGCCGAAGAAATTACTGTAATAGGAAAGTGCCCCGCTGAATATCCTTTACAGAAAAAGCGTCACACACTCGAATTTTTAAGAACAATGCCTCATCTCCGCGGAAGAACAAACACATTCAACGCAGTCTTCAGAGTACGTTCCGTTGCCGCTGACGCTATCCATAGATATTTTCAGGAAAAAGGCTTTACCTATGTGAATACTCCCCTTATAACAGGAAGCGACTGCGAAGGCGCAGGAGAAATGTTCCAGGTAACAACAACAGGCTTTACAGATAAATACAAGAGCGAAGAAGAATACTGGGCAGACGACTTTTTCGGAAAGAAAGCAGGTCTTTCTGTTTCGGGACAGTTAGAAGGCGAAGTTGCCGCTATGGCATTCGGAAAAATCTATACATTCGGCCCCTCATTCAGAGCCGAAAACAGTAACACACCCCGTCATGTTGCTGAATTCTGGCATGTTGAACCCGAAATCGCTTTTGCAGAACTTCCCGATGTTATCGAAACAGCAGAAGATATGATAAAGACAGTTATCGGTGATATTCTCAAAAAATGCCCCGATGAGATAAAGTTCTTTGATGACCACTTTGAAAAGGGACTTACAGAAAAGCTCACAAATCTCATCTCGAATGAGTTCGGAAGAGTGACATATACAGAAGCGGTTGAAATGCTTAAAGATTCGGGTGAAGAGTTCCAGTATCCTGTAGAATGGGGCTCTGATTTACAGACAGAACACGAAAGATACATCTCTGAAAAGGTGTTCAAAAAGGCTGTTTTCGTAACAGATTATCCTAAGGAAATAAAGTCATTCTATATGAAACAGAATGCCGACGGAAAGACAGTTGCTGCGGTTGACCTTTTGGTTCCCGGTGTCGGCGAAATCATCGGCGGAAGTGAAAGAGAAGCAGATTACGATAAGCTTGTTGCCGCTATGAACGAAAGAAATATGAATCTCGACCTTTACACAGACTATCTCGAACTTAGAAAGTTCGGTTCTGTTCCTCACGGTGGATTTGGTCTCGGTTTTGAAAGACTCATTATGTATGTTACAGGGGTATCAAACATCCGTGATGTAATTCTCTATCCCAGAACAGTAGGTAATATAAGATAAAATCTTACCCGTTTATTTTATTTCGCCCCGACTCCTTACGGAGTCTTTGGCGACCATACTTTCCGCTTGTGCGGAAAGTAGGCAAAGGCACACTCTTGACAGAGAGTCTTTCCGACCTTAACGGTCGCTGAATTTTCGCTTCTGATGCGAAAATTCTATCTGTCAAATCGCTCGGCGACAGCATACGAAACGCATGCTATAATTCGTCTTTCCTTTCTCCGCAGATAGATATAATATGCTCGCTCGTTGCGGGTAGCACCCGCGGGCATATCGTTTCGTAGTTTGATATGAAAATAAATTTATGGCTCGATAACGCACAAACCAATGAGCATATAAAAAAGGACGAAACATAATAACCAAACCAAACATTGAATAAAGGTGGTGTAAACAAAATGTCAAGACAGATGATAATCCCCGAAGGGTATAAATCCGCTCTGACTTTAAGAGAAACCCAGCACGCAATCAAATATATAAAGGACCTTTTTCAGCAGAACCTTTCGTTTGCTTTAACTCTCGACAGAGTAACAGCTCCCCTCATCGTCAGAAAGGGAAGCGGTATAAACGACGACCTTAACGGAACAGAAAGAAAGGTTGACTTTTCTTTCAAGGAAATCGACGGTGAAGCAGAAGTTGTTCAGTCGCTCGCTAAGTGGAAGAGAATGGCGCTTTATAAATACGGCTATAATGTCGGCGAGGGAATTTATACCGATATGAACGCTATCCGCCGTGATGACGACGCCGACAATATCCATTCGGTTTTCGTTGATCAGTGGGACTGGGAAAAGGTTATCTCTAAAGAAGAAAGAAATGAAGAATTCTTAAAAGAAACAGTAAAGTCGATAGTAAAAGCTATTGCCTATACAAAGAGAAAGGTAAATCTTCGCTACCCATGTCTTACAAAGAAAATCTGCGAAACACCTTACTTTATAACAACAGAAGAGCTTCGCGCGATGTATCCCGATAAAACGGGAAAAGAAAGAGAACGCCTCATAACAGAAAAGTATAAGACAGTTTTCATTATGAAGATAGGTGATGTTCTTTCAGACGGCGAGAAGCACGACGGCAGAGCGCCCGACTATGACGACTGGAACTTAAACGGCGACCTTCTTTTCTGGAACGAGGTTTTAGAGGACTCTCTTGAAATCTCATCAATGGGTATTCGTGTTGATGATGTTTCTCTTATCTCTCAGCTCGAAAAATATGGCGCTATGGACAGACTTCAGTTTGACTATCACAAGATGATCAAGGATAATGTTCTTCCGCTTACCATAGGCGGTGGAATAGGTCAGTCAAGACTTTGTATGCTTCTTCTCGAAAAAGCACACATAGGCGAAGTTCAGGTTTCTGTATGGCCTGAAAAGATGTCCAGAGAGTGTGACGAAAAGGGAGTACAGTTATTATAAAAAAATTCCGCTGTATTTTTATACAGCGGATTTATGCGCCCGTAGCTCAGCTGGATAGAGCAATAGCCTCCGACGCTATGTGCCACCGGTTCGAATCCGGTCGGGCGTGCCACCGCGTGACCGCGGAGGACAAATCGTTTCGGACTTTGTTAAGATAAAAAATAATCCCCCACACCCGTGGGGGATTATTATATATACGCATAAATTCTATCCACTTTGCACAAAACCCCGTAAATAAGATAACTCAAAATTAACGAAAAGAAAAAAATCGCGTAAAAATGCTTGACGAAAGTGTTTCTATGGTCTATAATATAAACTTGTCAGATTATCTTTAACCGATTTTATATATTTTTTCGGATAATCGGTTTTTCGCAAGGAGGGAAAAAGATGAAAAGAACATATCAGCCTAAGAAGCTTCACAGAAAGAAGGTTCACGGATTCAGAAGCCGTATGGCAACAGCAAACGGAAGAAAAGTTCTTGCAAGAAGAAGAGCAAAGGGCAGAAAGATGCTCAGCTACTAATAAGTAAGATAAAAATTCGACCATTGACCGCATTTCACACAGGCATCCTCGTGGCGAAATTTCAGATTTCGTTGTGCCATTTTATATTTGGGGATTTATGCTTGGTGGGGAAAGTTGCGGTCTTTTTTCTTTAAAATTATGCAGAAAAAAGAAATCATCAAAGACAATAAAGTTTTTTTAAGACTTTATAAAAAAGGGAAATACATAATAGGAAAAACCGTTGTTGTGTATTTCAGAAAAAACGGAACAACCGAAAACAGAGTAGGTATAACAACGACAAAAAAGGTCGGAAATTCTGTCAAGCGTTCAAGAGCGCGAAGAGTTATAAGAGCGGCTTATGACAGTTTAAGAGCGAAGTTCCCTAAAGGATATGATTATATCTTCGTTGCAAGACAAGCAGCGGCAGAGGTTAAATCCTATCAGATAGCGACCTTTTTCGAAAAGAAAGCCATTCCTTTTATCGAATCGGGAGGGGTGAAGAAAAATGGATAAACTTATTGAAAAAGTAAGATATATCTGTTCTTTGCCGATAGTTTTCTATCAGAAATTTATTTCGCCCTTAAAACCGCCTTGTTGTAAGTTTTATCCTACCTGTTCACAGTATGCCCTAACGGCGATAAGGCGTTTCGGGATATTTTACGGTGGCTTTTTAGCAGTAAAAAGAATACTCCGTTGCCACCCTTGGAGCCTCGGGGGAATAGACTATGTCCCCGAAAAGAAAAATAAAAAATCAGGAGCAGACAGATGCAGTTAATTTATGAAATATTTGGTTACCCCTTGGGATTTATAATGTGGGGTATATACTATCTCGTTAAGAATTACGGTATTGCAATTCTTTTATTCACGCTTGTAACAAAGATCCTTTTGTTCCCACTTAGCGTTAAACAGCAGAAAAATACAGCCATGATGTCGGCTTTTCAGCCCAAACTTCAGGCTTTACAGAAAAAATACGCAAACAACCAGCAGAAGCTTCAGGAAGAACAGATGAAACTCTATGCCGAAGAAGGCATAAACCCTATGTCAAGCTGTCTTCCTATGCTTATTCAGTTCCCCGTTCTTTTTGGTATCATCGACGTTGTTTACAGACCTCTCACACATATCATGCACTTCTCAAAGGATATGATAGCAGAGGCAACTCTCATAGCACAGAATGTTATCCTTGAAGCACAGGCAAACGGTGAAGCCTGGGCAACGGTTATTAAGAATGTTGAAAACCTTTCAAAGAACTATCAGTCACAGCTTATCATTATGCAGGCTTATAACGATAACCCTGCGGCTTTCGCTTCAATGCCCAAACTCTGCGAAGCGATAAGCAACTTCGATATGAATTTCCTTGGCATTTTTGACCTCGGCGTTAACCCTACATGGACATGGCCTACACTTTTAATCCCGATTTTAGCAGGTCTTTCACAGCTTCTTACTATGATCTATTCACAGGCACAGCAGAAGAAGACAAACCCCGATAACGCTATGGCAAAATCAATGAACGCGATGACACTTTCGCTTTACATTATGCCTATCATCTCAATCTTTATCGCAAGAAACTTCCCTATGGCAGTTGGTTACTACTGGATCTGCCAGTCAATCTTCGGATTTTTCCAGCAGGTTATTTTAAGCAAAGTCTATACACCCGAAAAGGTAGCGGAACTTGTTAAGAAAGACGCTGAAAGAAAGAAGAAGAAAAAGGGCAAGGGCTATATGGAAAGAATGTATGAAAAACAGCTCGCTCTTCTTGAAGAACAGAAACAGATGAGTAACCCGACAAGAAACCTTGATGAAGAAATAAAGAAAGAACTTCCACGCGATGAAGAAGGCAACATAAAGATTTCAAAATCTATGCAGAAAGACCTTGAAAGCAAGATTATTGCCGACGCAAGAAAGAGAATGGAAGAAAAATATAAAGATGAAGTTTCTGCCGAAGATTTAGGCATAGAAATAAATCACGATAACTAAAGATAGGAGCGTTAAAAAATTATGGAACAGATTTTTTCAGCAAAATCAGTTGAAGAAGCAGTTGAACTTGCCGCTAAGGAATTCGGCATTTCTAAAGAAGAAGTAAAGTATGAAGTTTTGGAAGAAGCAAAGAAAGGCCTTTTCGGAAAGATAAAGTCTGAAGCTAAAATCAAGGCAGAATATGACGAACCCCGTTATCTTGCCGCTAAGAAATACATTGAAGAAATTCTTACAAAAATGGGCGTTTCAGCAACACTTTCAGTTACTGAAAATGAAGACGGCGCGGTTATAAACATTGAAGGCACAGAAACGGGTGCAATAATCGGCAGAAGAGGGGATACACTTGACGCTTTACAGTATCTCGCATCAACAATCTGCAACAAGAACACAAAGGATTATTACAGAATAACAGTTGACTCTTGCGGATACAGAGAAAAGAGAGCGGAAACACTTTCAGAACTCGCAAAGAAGATAGCAGCTTCTGTTAAGAAAAACGGAAGAACAGCAGCGTTAGAACCTATGAACCCCTATGAAAGAAGAATTATCCATTCTGTTATAACAGAAATCGAAGGCGTTTCATCAAAGTCAGTAGGCGAAGAACCTTACAGAAAGGTTGTTATCTCATCGGATAACCCCCGTCCTTATCGTAACGACAAGGGCGATCGTAAGGGCGGTTTTAAGAGAGGCGGAAGAAGAAACGGTCAGCCCGCAAGAGATCTTGACCTTAAAACTTCTTTTGAAAAAGATTATAAGAAACCCACTCCCAAGCCAAAGCCCGAAGATGAAATGGATTCAACAACACTCTACGGCAAAATCATTATAGACTAAGAGTAATCGGCTTGGCAGCAAAGTTGTCAAGCCGTTTTTCGAAGAGGGGATAAAAATATGTCAACTGTTGCAGCGATTTCAACGCCACTTTCAGAAGGCGGAATAGCCGTTATAAGAATAAGCGGAGATAAGGCTTTTTCTGTCGCAGAAAAGGTCTTTCGTCCCATATCTTCCGACAAGAAAATTTCTGAAATGAAAGGCTATACCTGCGCTTTCGGAAAGATTTTTATGGGTGAAGAAGAAATCGACGAAGGCGTTCTTACAGTATTTCGCGGCCCTAAAAGTTATACGGGTGAAGATGTTGTCGAAATCTCCTGCCATGGCGGTGTTTTTGTTGCAAAAAAAGTTCTCTCTGCAACTATTAAAGCAGGTTGCGAAATAGCGGCGGCGGGTGAATTTACAAAGCGTGCATTTTTAAACGGAAAACTCTCTCTCACAGAAGCAGAAAGCGTTATAGACATTATCTCAGCAGGCGGAGAACAAGCGAGAAAAGCCGCAGTTTCGGCAAAAGAGGGTGCTTTATATAAAAGAATTTCCGCTATCCGCGATAAGATTTTAAAAATCCTCGGTGAACTTTCTGCGTGGGTCGATTATCCCGAAGAGGATATAGCGGAACTTACTCCCGAAGAACTTTCTTCGACACTTTCTGCTATCCACGAAGAACTTTTGTCGCTTTCAAAAACATATGATAACGGAAGGGTTTTAAGAAACGGAATTGATACGGCGATAGTCGGCAGGGCGAACGTAGGAAAGTCAACCTTGATGAACAGATTTTTAGGCTTCGACAGAAGTATTGTAACCGACATCGAGGGAACGACAAGAGATATCGTCGAAGAAACTGCTATGGTCGGCGATATTTTACTCAGACTTTCAGATACCGCGGGTATTCGTGAAACGGGCGATGTTGTCGAGAGTATAGGGGTAGAACGTTCTATCAGAAAACTCTTTGAGGCGGATCTTGTTTTAGCGGTTTTTGACTCTTCGGAAAAACTCTCCGACGAGGACGAAAAAATCATCGAAAAAGTTAAAGAAAAGAAAGTAATTCCCATTATAAACAAATGCGAAAAGGGGAATGAAATCGACATAGAAAAGATAGAAAATATTTTAGGAAAATCAGTTTCTATCTCCGCGAAAACGGGCGAGGGAATTGATAATCTTGAAAAGAAAATAAGCGAAATTTTCTCTTTCGGAACTATCGATTATTCATCGGGAATGATAGCGAACGAAAGACAGAAAAACTGCGTAGATAAGGCACTTTTATCTATATCCGAAGCGGTATCGCTTGTAGATATGGGCGAAACTTTTGACGCACTCACAGTCGTTCTTGACGAAGCGCTTTCAGCCGTTTTAGAACTCTCGGGTGAGAGGGTAACAGAAGCAGTAGTAGATGAAGTATTCTCCCACTTCTGCGTAGGGAAGTAAGGAAAACGAAAAATCTTGCACTTTCTGCGTCGTTAAACTCGTTCGGAATATCCGCATATTCCTTCACTCGTTTGCCTAGCATATAGCACAATCTTTTTCGTTTTCGGTAAACCGCGTCTTTTCGTTTTACGAGTAGTGAAAACAAAAAAATCTTGCACTTTTTACTGTGTCAGTTCCCCTCGTAGTACAACGCGTACAACTTCAGGAAACTTCCTTGTAAAAAGATACAATCTTTTTCGTTTTCGGTAAACCGCGTCTTTTCGTTTTTAAAATACGCCTCCACGGGCTCCGTGGTTTTGCCTTCTTTTTTGCGAAACAAAAAGAAGGTCGGCGGGGAGGAACGATAGTTCCGCGAGCCGAAACCTATTAAACAGAGGTCTTTGATATGAACTATGAAATGGAAAACTACGATATAGCAATAGTCGGTGCGGGACACGCAGGCGTCGAAGCGGCACTCGCTGCGGCGCGTCTTGGCTGTAAAACCGCGCTCTTCACTATATCTCTCGATACAATCGCGAATATGCCCTGCAACCCCTCAATCGGTGGAACTGCAAAGGGTCACCTTGTCCGTGAGATCGACGCTTTAGGCGGAGAAATGGGCAGGGCGGCGGACGCTTGTTTCATTCAGAGCAGAATGCTCAACGCAGGAAAAGGCCCTGCAGTTCACAGTCTTCGCGTTCAGGCGGACAGAATGAAATATCACGCTTATATGAAAAAAATCTGTGAGGACACCCCTCTTCTCGACATAAAACAAGCCGAAATAACAGAGGTCAGAGCCGAAAACGGCAGGGTTACAGAAGTTGTAACAAAGCTCGGCGCGGTTTATAAGGTCGGTGCAGTTGTCCTCGCTACAGGGACATATCTTCGTGGACTTATCCACATCGGCGAAACATCTTATGAGAGCGGCGCAGATAATGTTATTGCTCCCGTTCGCCTTACAGAAAGCCTCAAAGAATTGGGACTTCCGATGAGAAGATTCAAAACGGGAACACCCGCAAGAGTCCACAAAAGAAGCATAAACTTTGAAATCCTCGAAAAACAGGAGGGTGACAGCAACATTCAGCCTTTCTCTTTTGAAACAAACAGAGAGGGTCTTGAGAACAAAGCTTCTTGTTACATAGCATACACAAACGAGGAAACCCACAAGGTAATT
>JAGAJQ010000054.1 GCA_017828955.1 Oscillospiraceae bacterium | reverse complement strand
TGTTGTTATTATTATTTCCTGTTCCCGATGAAACATCAACCTTGACCTTTTCGCCGTTTACTCTGATTTCGTTGATGTTAAAAGCAGAGGGAGAAACGATAATAAATCCTGTTGTTGAAGTTCCGCCTGCTGAGATGTTTGAGTTGTTCTGGTCGCCTGTTATTTTAAGGACTGTTCCTGCTATCGAGTAGTTTCCGTTCCAGCTTCCTGAAATCGTTGACCCCGATGGAACATCGAATTCAACCGTCCAGGAAGATACATTTTCAGAGCCGTTGTTTGAAACTGTTATATCAAACTGTGAATTTATCTGTCCGTTATTATCCCATGAAGAAACAAGTTTTGCACCCGCTGAAAGACCTGATTTTGTAACGCTTTCGGGAGCGGGGGTATTTTCTGTTCCCTGTGATGTTTCAGAAGATGCGGGGGTGTTATTGTTTCCGCCGTCGGTTGTTGTATCGGGTGTTGTATTTTCGCCCGATACTGTATCGGAAGGAGTTTCTTCGCCCGAAGTTGTTGTATCAGTTACTGCGGGTGGATTATCCGAAGAAACGGGCTTGTCGTTTCCTCTTAAAAGAAGACCTACCGCAATGGTCGCTCCCGCTATTACAACGGCTATTATTATCGCCGCGATTATTATTACTTTTTTTATAGAACTCTGCAAGAAAATCACCTCATAATATTATACTCAAAGTTATACATAATATAGTATATCACTATCTTTTTGCCGTTTCAAGTGAAAAATGACCTAAAAATTGCCGTCATACTGAAAAATGTCACAAAAATATAATGCCCATTGAAAATAACTATTGCAATAGAAAACAATTTGTGATAGAATGTTTATACGGATAAGATTCCGCATTTATGATATGAGATTTATACAAGGAGGTATTTTTTATGGCTATAGATCAGATTACTTCAGGTGAAGTTCTTAACAGTGCCAATGTGGGATTAAAGGGCGTTGACTCAGGCAAAAAGGCAGAGAAGGCCGAAAATGCCTCAGGAGCTATAAAGTTTGTTGAAAAGAAATCAGCAGACAAGGCAGAATTTACTTCAGAAGTTGCAAACGCTAACAAGGAAGCTGCCGCAAGCAAGATCAATTCAAGAGAAGAAGCAATCGAGCTTATGAAGGCTTTGAAGCAGACTGCTGCAGAAAAGCCCGAAAACACTCTTGCTGCTCACGGAAATGTTGCCACAGACGCAGCACTCGCGCTTTTACAGTAAACTAAATTAAGAACGAAAATGAGGTTACCCGACTGTGTCGTGTAACCTCAATTCATATATGATGGCGCAATACTATTGTCATTCGGATAAAACAATATCGGCTCGGGAGGGGACCCAAGACCGATACCGTTTCGGTATTAACACATCAAATCAATCTGGCAGGTATTTAACTGTTGTGTTTGTTATGGCTTTATTATATTCACAAGAGGTTACAGACGGGTTACAATTCGCGTATTTAAAGTAACTGCCACAAATTTTCTATGATTTTTACAATAAGCACAAACTATCGTTGTGCAACAATTACAAAAGAAAAGAGGTTTTAATCGTGAGCAATATAGAAATCACAATGCTCGGGAATTTCTCAATAAAGATAGGCGACAAGAAAATCGATGAAACCTCACGCCGTTCGAGAAATATGTGGACACTTCTTGAATATATAATAACTTTCAGAGAAAAAGAGATCCAGCAGAACGAACTTATAGAACTTTTATACGATGACAGTTCAAACCCCGCCTCTGCTTTGAAAACTCAGCTTTGCAGACTTCGCGATACACTCGCTTCTTTCTCACCCTTAGGTAAAGACCTTATTGTCAGTTGCCCCGGCGGATACAGATGGAACAACGAAATAGAAGCTGATATAGATACAGAAAAATTCGAAATGCTCTGTAACGAGGCTTTTGTTTCAAAGGAAAATTACCGCAAAAGAGTTGATATGGTTCTCTCCGCGATGGAACTTTACAAGGGTGACTATCTTCCCTCTCAGAACGGTGAAAACTGGGCGGCACCCATTTCGGCATATTATCATTCGCTTTATATAAAGGCGGTTTATTTCGCTTTAGACCTTTTATTTGAAAACAATGAATTCAACGAAACGATCGCGTTATGCAGAAAAGCACTTCTCATAGACCAGTATGACGAATTTATCTATGCTATGGAAATCCGTGCGTTATCAGAACTCGGCGATAAAAAGTCCGCGAGAGACCTTTATCACAGAGCGATAGATATTTTCTATAACAAACTCGGCGTAAACCCCTCGGAAGAATTCTTACAGCTTTATAAAGAAACAGTTTATGACTGTCACGATGTTTCGCTCGATTTCGATAAGGTTACTGCTATTCTGAATGAAGATGATGACGTTGTCGGTGCATTTTACTGTGAATACGAATTCTTCAAATACATCTATCAGCTTGAAAAGAAAGCGTCGTCAAGAGACGGCAGACCCGTTCAGCTATGCGTTCTGAATATTTCAGATGAAAACGGCGGAATGCTCGGCGGAAACAAGCTTTCTTCGGTTATGGAAAAACTTATCGACTGTATAACATTTTCTCTTCGAAGCAGTGATGTCTTCACAAGAATAAGCCTCTCTCAGTATGCAATCCTCATCGCCTCGGCAACGGAAGACAACGCAAATATGATTATAAAGAGAATTGCAAAACGCTTTAAGAGAGATAACCCCAAAATCACCGCAAAAATAACTTTTAAACTAAAGAAGATAAATTAGAAAAGGACACTCATATGAGTGTCCTTTTCTATTGACTAATTCTGTCAGAAAATGATATAATTATCCTTGTATTATGTTTTGAGGTGATATGATGTATAATGTTCTTTTATGCGATGATAACGATGTTTTTCTTTCGGAAACAGAAAAATTGCTTTCTGAAAAATACAATGGTATTTTAAACGTCATTATCTCGAAAAATCTTGCGGAAGCGATTACTAAAATTTCAGAAATGAATATGGATATTGCCGTTCTTGATATTGAGATAGATAAAGAAAGCGGAATCGACCTTGGAAAAAATCTCAACGAAAAATTTCCCGATTGCAGAATAATCTATCTCACAAATCATATCACATATGCAACAGATGTTTATTCAACCGACCATACATATTTCGTCGTTAAAGAAGATATGGAAAAAAATCTTCCTAAAGCTATCGAAAAGGCTATCGCTGAAAAGGAATCACAGAAAAATGATTTTATAACAGTTTCTTCAAAAGACAGAAAACGAATTCTGAGAATATGCGATATACTCTACTGCGAAAGAACAGGAAGAACTACATCTATCTTTTTGAAAGACGACTCTTTTGTTTCGATAGAAAATCTCGATAAACTATATGAAGTACTTTCTGAAAAGGGATTCACAAAGTGTCATAAAAGTTTCATTGTGAATATGAATAAGGTTTCTGAAATTTTCAGAAACAAATATGTTTTTGAGGGCGGAAAAGAAGTTCCTATAAGCAGAAGTTTTTCGGATATAACAAAAACAGATTTTGCAAAATTTATGTGCAGAGGGGTTTAATAAAATGTTTACACCTTACAACAATACGAGTGACATTTTTTATATAGTAGAGATTTTTCTTACGACCATTATTGAATTTCTTTCAATAATGATTGCCATTCCGCCGAAGAAATTTTCAAAAATTCTTCTGCCTGTTTTCTTCACTATAAAATTCATCGGAAATATCTTCAAAGGATTGATTACAACCGACGGATATAATGTTGACATATATGTAATGCTTATTTTATCGTTTGCATTTTATGCTATGGTTTACATCTATACATCCATAAACTACAACGAAGACAAATGGAGATATTTTTCATTCTATTTTCTCGTTGCCTTTGCAACAACAACTATCTCGACAATAATTTCATTCTGTTATGACGCAACGGGTGTTCGGGAATTTATTCTTTCATCAGATAATTATTCCCAAAGCGTTGTAATCGCGGAATGGATATTCAGAAAACTTATCGACTGGACAGGATTTCTTCTTCCCCTTTATCTTGCGGGTCCTGTTCTTTTCAGAAGATATCATCCGCCAATTGCTTTTTCGATGATTTTCTCGATAGTTTTCGTTCTCATAGAAATCCCCGGATTTGTAATTATGTTTATCAATGATTTTTCTATGACAGGCGAATTTAAATATCCGACAATATTCTATACAATGCTTATTCCCCTTATGATACTTTATACCATTCTTTTCAGTACGGTTTTAAGTTCGAACTATAAGCGTGAAAAGGAATTTTTAAAAAAGCAGACTCAGTTGCAGTTTGACTATTACGCTTCTCTTGAAAAAAATCAGCAGACGATAAGAAAAATGAACCACGACATAAAAAATCACATTCAGGCGCTTCGTATCCTTTCTGAAAACAACGACACCGAGGGATTTAAAAAATATGTCAGCGAAATGACATCTTCTTATGATGTAAAGAAAATCGAATACTGTGAAAACAACATAGTAAACGCTGCGGTTTCAAGTAAAGAAACAATCGCCAAGGAAAAGGGCATTACTTTTGAAACATCAATAAACTTGCCCGAAAAAATAGATATCGACTCTATGGATATCGTTTCGGTTTTCACAAATTTACTTGACAACGCTATCGAAGAATGTGAACGCATAGCAGAAGGTGAAAAGAAGATAACGCTCAACTGCGTCTGCAAGAAGGGAACTATCGCTATCTGTTGTGAAAACTCTTGTCTTGATGAAGAAAAAGCCAAGAAACTTACAACTCAGAAAAAGGATAAACTCCTTCACGGACTAGGAACGAACATCGTCAAAAACATCGCCGAAAAATATTACGGTTCTTATTCCGCAAACGCAGAAAACGGAATTTTCTCTGCGAGCGTTTTAATGGGTTGTAAATAAGATAAAATAAAAAGGACATCTTAAAAAAGATGTCCTTTTTATGAAAATCCAAAAATTACCAAATCGCATGAGCCCACATGGCTTCTCCGTCTTCCCAATCATGCCAGCCTTCGCCACCCGATTGGTAATACCATGTCTGTTTTTTGATGTAACCGGATTCATAATATTCAAATAAAGAATAACTGTCAAGTGTTCCGTCAGGAAGATATTTATATGCTTTTTTGTATTTGCCAGGATAGGAATAATATTCATAAGTATAATAGCAATCAAGTATGCCGTCGGCATTGTAAAAACTATTTTTTATCAAAATTCCTTTTGAATCGTATTCGTTTATATAGTAATAATTAAGCGTTCCGTCAGCGTTGTAATAACTTGATTTTATCATATGCCCGTCCGAATCGTATTCGATTATCCGATAAGAACCATCGCTATAATCTTTCCTCTCTGTCCAGCCTGATTTTTTGGCTGTCGTCGCAACTGTTGTTGTAGTTTCAGGAACAGTTGTCGTCTCCTCGGGTGTTGTGGTTACCTCTGCGGTTGTTTCTTCGGGGGTTTTCATCTCTTCGAGTTTCGCCTGAATCTTTTCATCGCCTGTCTCCATAAAACCTTTTTCGAGGGTTTCTATTGCCTTTTCTTCTTCGCCCATGCCGATATAGGCATCAGCAAGGCCTATATAAGCGTCAACATTCTTAGGCTCGATATCAATAACTGCCTGAAATTCCGCAACGGCCTTGTCGTATTCGAGGTCAAGCAAGAATTTCTGCCCGAGAGAGAGCTTTTCGCCGACCTCTTTTTCAATGCTGTTTCCCTTACCTGTGAGTGCTATGGCGGTAAAAACTCCTACAACTAAAAGAATTGCCGAAACTACCGAAATTATGATTATTTTTGATTTTTTCTGCATAAAATTCGTCCTCTTTAAACAATCATAAGTTTATCTCCGCTTATGATTCCCGCTTCGGTTGCGGTATAGTTTTCATTAAGCGGAATACGGAGCCTCTGTGAAAAAAGCACCATATTTTCGTTATCGTTGAAAATCTTCTTATTGCCCTCTGTCATACAGATTTCTTCTTTGCAGATTTTTATAACGTCCTTTACAATCATCTGCTTTGAAATCCAGAATTCATAGTTTCTTGCAGTTGAGGGGCAATTTATTTCAACAAGTATCTTTGTCATATAAATTTCCTCCTATGAGACTGTTTCTGCGTTTATGTTGAAAAGTTCTCTGACAACACTGCGGTATGTCCTTGAAAAATAAACGCTTGTTCCACCGCTTAAAATAATTTCAGAATCGGCATAATGAATTTCTTTTATATGCGCCATATTGATGATATAGCTTTTATGCACCCTTATAAACCCATCGGGGAGGGTGTTCTGTATATCATCGAATGTGCTGTAAAAGGAATATTCCTTTTCGGCGGTTTTCAGTTTTATTTTCTTGTTTCCGCTTTCAAAGGATATTATCGAGTCAAACGGAATGCTGTATTCCGTTGACTTCATCTTGAAAACAAAACAATCAAACTCCTGCTTTTCTTTTTTCGATTTATAATCCGAAATTATATCTCCCATAAGTTTTTCTATGTCATAGGGTTTCATAGGTCTTAATATAAATCCTGATGGTTTATGACCGGGTTTCAGATATTTAAGAATATCATCAAAATCGTTTGCAACAATTATCAGATAATTTTCGGCATTCCCTTTTCTCATAGATTTTATAAGATAATCGGAATATTCATCACAGCTTATTATAAAAACAGATTGCTTCTCCTCTTCTGAAAAAACTCTGCCTGCTTCCATAGCGTCGGCTGTTATGAGTTTTATTTCGGATGTCAGATTTTTCCTCATAAAAAATCTGAAACAATAGCTCTGAACAGTAGTATGCCTTGAAATATCCGCGTCATAGATATAAACATCAAGCATCGTTTTCACCTCGTTCGGACAATGGTATGAATATCTGTCTTTCGGTTGTTCCGTTGAAGAAATAGCCTGTCTGTAAATCAAGAGGTCTGTTCTGGATATTATAAGGCAATGATGAAGAATAAAGTTTCTGCTGATCAAGATGTCCGCCGATATGAAGAATTGTCTTATTAAAGAGGAAATTCCTGCAGGCTGTGCTGTGTATAGCGTCGATATAGCTATCAGTTCCGAAGCCAACTATAAAGGTTACCCCTCTCTTTTCGCCATATCTGAATGTCTCCTCAACAATATTATTAAGCGGATATTCATTTTTGGGATTATATATTATCTTACAAAATTCTGCCATATTATCAATAAAGATATAGAGCATCTTCTTTTCTTCGACAACCTTTGTTTCCATCTCGTTTACACTCATAGAATCCTTATATTTCCCTCTTATTTCAGATGCAGTTTCAAACTCTTTCTGCAAGGCTTTAAGAAAATCTTCGATTTTTGTCTTTGTATAAACCCTGTCGACATATTCAGGTTTACAGAGCATATCTGTCGATGTTTTAAAATACCATACAACAGCGCCCGACTGTTTCGCACAGTAAGTGAAGTTACTGAACATAAGCGATATACTCTTTTCTTCAGAAGCACCGACAGCAAGACAGAATGTATCACGTCTCGAAAGAGAAAGAGGTGAGATATCGTTTGTATCGTATCCTAAAGGAATCATACCATCCGCCTTATTCTTTTCATAGAAATCAGCATATATTTCATCCCTGGGGATAGACGGAATTCTCTTTGCGGGAGTGTGTTTCTTGTATTTCTTTGCGATATCTGAAAATTCCTTTATCATCTTTTCAGAACGTTCTGTTTCATCTTCGATTTCAAACGGAACAGCTGTCTGGAATTCTAAAATACCGTCTTCTTTTACAAGACCACGGCCTGCATATTTTGAAGGTGTGAATTCGGGCGCACCACCGAGTATTTCGTTATATCCATAACGGTCTGAAAGGCGGAGTGCGATTTTATATCCGATATTCTGCATTGTCTTGTATTTCACATCGTTTGTATTATTCGCTGAAATAACAAGCTGGATGCCGTATTTAAGGCAGTCTCTTGAAAACCCTGCGAGTTTTTCTGCAAGTTCGGGATACCCTTCTGAAAAACCTGCATAATTGTCGATTACAACAAGTATCATAGGCATTTTATTCTTCTTTGTATATTCACCGAAACTTCCCGCATCTGCCTTATCGAAAATTCTTCTTCTTTCATCACATTCGTTTTCAAGAAGTCTGAAAAGTCTTTCTATGAGTTCGTTGTGTTCCTGGAAAACAACTCCTCCGCAATGAGGAAGCTTTTCAAATTTTCTTGTTGTTCTGCTTGAAAAATCTATGAAGTAGAACTGTATTTCATCGGGAGTATATCTTGAAACAAGAGAATATACCATTGTCTGTAAGAATGTTGATTTTCCTGAGCCTGACATACCTGAAACAAGTATATGAGATGTCTTTGAAACATCAACGACAGCAGGATACTGTGACTGTTTTTCAGGGTTATCAATGATACCATAGCAGGAGATGAGCCCGCTTTTAAAATCAATGCCCGAAACATCAAGTTTATCAAGACCGATAAGCGAAGGCAGACATTCATTCCAAAGTTTTCTTGTCGGTTTGAAACCACTCATTGCCGAAACATTTATTACATAATCAATACCCGCTTTAAGCTGTGAGATACCTGTCTGATTTCCTTTTCCTGTCATTGTGTTTTCTTCAAGATATGTTCCGTCGATATCAATCATAATGACTTCCTTATCCTTTGAAGAAACAAATTCATCTGTCGGCATATATTCAGCACCCGAATATCCCGACTGGAACATATCAAAAATCTCATCGTTTCCTATCTGCATATAAGCGCGTCCCGTATTGACAAGATATGCTGCCTCGGGGCGTTTGAGCATTCCTATACTGTCCTGCTTGTCCTGAACTTTAAGACAGATTTTGAAACGTGAGTTACTCCAGATTTCTTCATCGACAACCCCCGAAGGTTTCTGTGTTGCAAGTATAAGATGAACGCCGAGGCTTCTTCCTACTCTGGCAACGCTGACAAGTTCTTTGATGAATTCAGGCTGTTTGTGTTTAAGTTCTGCAAATTCGTCCGATATAATAATCAAATGGGGTAATGCTTCGCTGACAGCACCGCCTCTGTACATCTTTATATACTGGTTTATATGGTTTACTTTATAGCGGTTGAAAATCTGCTGTCTTCTCTTTATTTCACTCTTTATCGAGATAAGTGCACGTCTTGTAAGGTTTTCGTCAATCTCACCCTCGCCTGTATCTCCGCCGAGGTTTGTGATAATTCCCGCAAGGTGAGGTATTCCTTCAAAAGCGGCTGCCATTCCTCCACCCTTATAGTCAATAAGGATAAACGCAACTTCATCGGGGCTGTAATTTAAAATAAGCGAAAGAATAAATGTCTGTATTGTTTCACTCTTACCCGAGCCTGTTGTTCCCGCAATAAGACCATGAGGACCATGCATCTTTTCGCTGATATCAAGAACAACGGGGCGGTTACCTGTTCCTATTCCTATAAACGAAGCAAGACTTTCATAAGAACGGTTTTCCTTGTATTTTCTGATAAGGTTCCATTGTTCGAATTTTCCTATGCCGAGCATATCGAGATAATCGATAGAAGCGGGGATTTCGCCCTGTGTGAATTCTGTAAGATAAAGTCCGCTTATTGCTCTTGCATATTTTTCTGCGTATTTTACATCAACGTTATCGAAATTTACAGAGTTTGTTTCGTCGATAGTTGATGAAAGCGAATATATTCCGCTGTATGTTTCGTCATGCTGTATGATGACCTTACATTCATTGGGGAGTTTGTCCATCTTTTCGTATGCAAGAATGAATGTAAAACCGAGCTCGGAATTATTCATTATGTATTTTGAAAGACTGTTCTTTTCAAGGATGGACTTGTCTGTGCAGATAACGAAATAATGAGGGAGAAATCTTAAATCCCTTGATAATGCACCCTCTGCATTCTCCTCTCTTGAACGGAGTTCTCCGCCGAGGAAATTGCATACATTCTTTACAGAGTTGCTGTCGCATCCGAACATTCTTACTTTTCTGTCGGATGAGAATATATGAGGAAGCCACTTCATCCAGAGATATTTTTCCTTTTCGTTTTCTTTACAGAGAATCGCTATCTTGATATCGCTATAACTATGGAGCGCCGAAAGCTGAACGGCGATGTTATTGACGATATTCATAACATTCTTATATTCACCGATAACGCCCCATATCTTGCTGTCGTTGAGTCTTGCGGTATATGCGCAGTCTTCCATTGTGTTGTAACGGTCGAAAAGCTCTCTCGGCTTGTCGGCAAGGGTGTCGTCATTCATAGAAAATCTTTCCTTGGGAACAGATATTCCGTTAGGAAGTTTTACAGAGCCTGTTCCGAAACGGATTTTCGAGAAATCGGCGTGGTTTATATTTCTGTTCCATAAAAAAGTCTTATCCTTGAAAACCTTTTTCATAAGTTTATCTGAGGATAAAAACTGTTCATCTATAATACGCTTGTTCTTATCCTGTTTTTCAGAGAGAAGATTTTCGTTTTTGGCAATATATTCGCCATATGCCTTTACTCTTGCTTCTTCCTGTTTTTTAACTGTCTTCTTGTTATAAAACTGATGTGCGAGTGCCCAACCCGCGCCTATGAATCCCGAACATACAACGGAAATTACCGTTCCTAAATACATAAGCGGATTTGATGTGTTGCCCGATGACATCATATTTATGATGACAGAAATCATAATCGGCAGTGGCATTGTTACCGAAGGGCCTATTATGAAAATAAGAGGCTGACTCGAAGCCTTATGCTGTGAGGGAGGGGATTCTATCTCAATTACTTCTTCATCGAGAGGCTCTATTCTTCTCGGTGAACGAGAAAAGTCGGATTCATCCTCATAAGGCTCATAATCATTGTTTATATCGCATATTTCAGTAAGCGAAACGCCGAGTTCCAAAATCTTGTTTGTTGCTATATATTCGCCTAAAAAGATTATTTTAAGACCCAGTATGTATATTGTGTCAAAGATAGAAAGAGGGGTTTCGCCCGATATTTTCGAGCCATTTAAAAATGTTCCGTTTGTTGAATTGTCTGTAAGGAAAAAGCCCGAGCCTTTTCTTTCGATAGTTGCGTGTTTATGGCTGACAAACTGTTCTTTATAAACGATATCGCAGTTTTCATCCATACCGACAGTAACCCTGTTTACCCCTTCGAGCGACCATTTTCTGTATACGCTTGTGTTTTCAGAGGCTTTGAGCGCAAAAATCATAAAGGTGAGTTCCCCGCGTTTTTTCTTCGCTGTGATTTTGTCGCCGTCTTCGATTTTCTTCTCTGTTATTATTGAGTTGTTCACTGAGAAGTTGAAATCTTCTGAGGGGAGGAGTTTCCATACGCCGTCAAAGATTTCAAGATTTATAACGCCTTTTTCCGATGAGAATTCAGATATATCAATGCTTATGACCCTGTTGTTGACAGCAGGCAACGGGTATTCATAAACATTTTCTTTGAAGTTGAAATAAAATATATATGCCATAATTTTTCAAGTCCTTTCGGGGATTTTTACATCGGTGTTCCGTCGGGGTTGTACCAACTTTCTTTTATCCTATTTCCATTTGAATCGTATTCGGATATCAAATAAAGTGTTCCGTCGGGGGTGTACCAACTTTCTTTTATCCTATTTCCATTTGAATCGTATTCGTGTATAGAGTAATTATAAAGTGTTCCGTCGGAGTGGTACCAACTGTCTTTTATCCTATTTCCATTTGAATCGTATTCTAATATAACTATAAGTGTTCCGTCGCCGTTGTAACTACTTTCTTTTATCCTATTTCCATTTGAATCGTATTCGTTTATATAGTAATAACTAAGCGTTCCGTCGGCGTTGTAATAACTTACTTTTATCATATTTCCATTTGAATCAAACTCGCGTATCCATTTATTAAAATGAATAAACCGGTATTCAACTGTTTCATTTTTCTTATTATTCCACCAACCAGTTAAGCCGTTAGTGGCTTCTCCATAGGATTCGCCATTTGAATAATATACTGTTTCTTTTAAACACTGACCATCTTTGTCATATTCGTGAATCAGATAACTTCCGTCATCAAAATCTACCCTCTCCGTTCTCGGACCTTTTAGGGTTGTAGTAACCTCGGGAGTTGTAGTTATTTCCTCAGTTGTTGTCACCTCGGGTGTTGTAGTAACCTCGGGAGTAGTCGTAACCTCAGGTGTTGTCGTTACCTCCTCTGTTGTCGTTTCAGGCGGAGTTGTCGTCACCTCGGGAGTAGTAGTAACCTCCGCTGTCGTCTCCTCAACCTCTTTAATCTCATCGAGTTTCGCCCTGATAGTTTCATCGCCTGTTTCCATAAAACCTTTTTCGAGAGTTTCTATTGCCTTTTCTTCTTCGCCCATTCCGATATAGGCATCCGCAAGCCCTATGTAAGCGTCAACATTCTTAGGCTCGATATCAATAACTGCCTGAAATTCCGCAACGGCCTTGTCGTATTCAAGGTCGAGTAAAAATTTCTGCCCGAGAGAGAGTTTTTCCGTTGTTACTTTTTCTGTATTATTTCCTGCACCCGTAAGTGATATGGCAGTAAAAACTCCGACGATCAAAAGGATAGCCGAAACTATCGAAATGATAATTATTTTTGATTTCTTCTGCATAGTTTAATACTCCTTGTCTATTTTGTTCTTAACCTGCTTTTTGCCGAGGTTTGTAAGGGGAATTCCCACTATCATCGCGATAACGCAAAGCCCTGCGCCTGAAATTCCGCCATAGAACATAAGCTCGCCGACAGAAAGATTCTTTATAAATTCAATCATATCTAAAACTCCTTAAAACCAGTTGCCCTCTTTTAGCTGATGATATGTGTCCGTGAGAACCTGCATTTCCATATCGGTCATACCATCCTCTGCCTCTTTTTCATAAAGGCTTTTCGCGTTATTGTAATATTTGAGAAAATCCGAATAGTCTCTCTTGTTATTGCTTTTTTCAGACTCTTCACGAAGTTCGCAGAAAGCGAGATACATATCTGTTCTATAATTTTCTCCGAAATCCTCTTTCATCTTATTCAGTTCCGCCTTTGCCGACTCGCAATCGCCTATTGTATAATAAGCGACAGCCTTATTTTCAGAAACTCTGTATCCGCCGAAACCCTTTTTCTGCATAACCGAAAAAATATCAACGGCTTTGAGATAATAGTCGTTTTCACCCGTTTCTTTTCCCATATCAAGATAGCATTGTGAAAGAAGCTCATATATGCTGTAAAGTCTTTCTTCGGGAAGTTCCTTTAAAGCCTTTTCGAGAATTTCCGTATTCTTTGCGGTTTCGCCCGTTTTTGAATAAACCTTGTTTATAAGAATATACGCACGCTGTTTTATGTATTCATCAGATGAAACGGATATACATTTCAAAAGCGATTTTTCAGCCTCTTCATATCTTCCTCTTACAAAATCTATTTCGCCGTCAACGAGGCATATATTTTCTTCCGAAAGACCGAGTTCTGTCGCCCTTTTCAGAACTTCCGAAGCCTTGTCCGGCTCGCCCGTTCTCGCGAGAGAAATTGCATAGTCGCGGTAATATTCTCCGTTATCCGATTTTTTATCTATCGCGGATTTGTATTTTATGATAGCCGAAGAATAATCCTCTTTTTCAAAATAACAGTTTGCATGAACGAATAAAAGGTCCGCCATTTCGGCATCGTCCGTGTATTCGGGATGATTTCTCATTATTTCATCCATATATGAAAGACAGTTATCATATTCACCCTTTTCAAAAAGAAAGAGTGCTTTCTGAAAATGGATATCGAGTCTGTCGTTATAGATAGCCTCTGCCTTCTGATAGATTTCTTCAAAGCCCTTTTCGTCGCCCTTTTCTCTTAAAACGACGAGCTTTTCTGTATACTCCTTATATGCCATGGCATTTTCTGTTCCGATTCTCTTATATCCCATAAAGGCAAGAACAGAGAAAAAGGCTGTTCCCAAAATCAAAAGGGCATAGATTATGCGGTTTCTTAAAGTAAAGCTTTTATATAGCTTTTCCATACTGTGAATATTTTCAAGGGCAATAAGCATCTCCCCTGCGTTTGCATATCTCTTTTTCGGAGAATTTTCCATAGCCTTTGAAATGATACAGCGAAGTCCGTAGCTTGCCTCTGTATCGAGTTTGTTTATGGGAGTAACACCATCTGTCGACTTTTCAGGTCTTTTTCCGCTGATGAGATGATAAAGTGTTGCGCCAAGGGCATAAACATCTGAACGTTCATCAATAATCGCTTTTGAAACTATCATCTTTGAGGCAAAACTACTGCTCTTTTCGGGAGTGATATCAGTTTCTTCTTTCTCTTCTCCTACTATGTCTGTAACAGCTTCTGTCTCCTCGATTTCTGTTATGGTTGTAACTGTTATCGAAGTATCTTCTTCAAAACTGTCAAATTCTGTTTCGCCTAAGATTTCTGTTTCTGTTATTGTTGATGTTTTATCTGTCTTTGCTTTTTCCGTCTTGTTCTTCTTTACATACTGCTCAGGGGGAGAATATCCGTCGCTTTTGCCGACAGCAAACGCTCCTCCTTCACTGAGTACAGACGAGATGTTGAAGTCTATTATGCAGATATTGTCATCGGGAGTAAGCATAATATTCGCAGGTTTGATATCACTGTGGACAATAGCGGGTTTTCTTGTATGCAGGTATGAAAGTGCCTCACAAGCCTGCTTTGCGTATTTTATAACCTGTGCGTTTGTGAATGTCTTTCCGTTTTTGAGATGCTCTGAAAAAGACATCCCCTCAACGAATTCCATAACCGTATAGACATCCCCCTCGTCAGTGATGACAAAGTCATAAACCTGAGGAAGATATGAATGTTTTATTTTTTTGAGGATATCGGCTTCTGCCCTGTCATCAAGTTTTCCCTTGATGTTATCCTTTATAAGTTTAACGGCAACATAACAATCGAGGTGTGTATGATAGGCTTTATAGATTTCTCCGCCACCGCCCGAGCCTATATTTTCGATTATCTTGTATGTTCCGTTGAGTAATTCGCCTTGCTTAAACATAATCTTCCTCCATGGTGGGTTAGTAGGTTTTATCCGATTCGGATATTTTGTCAGATATTATTGCACAATTCCCATTGGAGATGCTGTTCCTTCTAAAACTTTAATAGTCGCATCTACAATCCTTCCGTTCTCATCGTATTTTTCTCTGAAATAACGAAGAAGTGTTCCGTCTGCTTTATAAAAATATCCTTCTGACATATTCCCGTATGAATCGTATCCATATATTTCGTATTCTAAAAGTGTTCCGTCTTTCTTATAGATACTTCTTTTTATTATTCTTCCATTTGAATCAAATTCACTTATAATATCCTCATCTTCATATTCGAATTTTTTTATTGTTGCTGCTTTTTGTGTAGTTACAACCATTGTCGTTTCAGGAACAGTTGTCGTCTCCTCAGGGGTTGTTGTAGTCTCGGGGGTTGTTTCTTCGGGGGTAGTAGTCACCTCTGCTGTTGTTTCTTCGGGGGTTTTGAGTTCCATAAGTTTTGCCCTGATAGTTTCGTCGTCCGTTTCCATAAGACCCTTTTCGAGAGTTTCAATAGCCTTATCCTTTTCACCCATACCGATATAAGCAGAAGCAAGCCCCATATAAGCGTCGACATTCTTAGGCTCGATATCAATAACGGCTGTGAATTCTGCAACAGCCTTGTCGTATTCGAGGTCTAAAAGAAATTTCTGACCGAGGGAGAGTTTTTCAGACATAACAGTCTGTATATTTTCTCCTTTATCTCCCGAAACGGCAACCGCAAAAATCACTGTGAATATAACGAAAAGTGCAACCGCTATCGCCGAAACGATGATAAGAGGCTTTCTTGAAACCGAGGCTTTTTCTTTTCTCATATCTATTGCAATAAAAGAAAAGTTATCAGGCGCACCGCCTAAGATAACCTGCTTTTCGATTTCCTTCTTTATCTCTTCCTCTTCTGAGTAATTCTTTATTGCAGAAAAAAGGTCTTCCTCTTCTGTGTATTTATAAACACCGTCTGTGCAGATAAAGAATTTTTCGTCGTTTTTGAGTGTATCTGTCGCCGTGTACCAGCTGAGATCTTCTTTAACACCTATCGCCTGAGTAAGTTTATCCTTTTCAGAAAGAGCGGTGTTTTTTATCTCCTCAAACGAATTCAAGGTGTGGTCAAATGAAATTTTACGCACACCTCTTTTATTCGAAAGATATATTCTGCTGTCGCCTATATTCATAGCGGCATAAGCACCGTTATGAATGAAAACAACGGCAACGGTTGTTCCGCAGATTTTTCCCGTACCTTCCATTTTCTTTATGAGATTTTTGTTGACAATTTCAATCGCTGCCTTGATTTCTTCAACCGCCAGAAGAAAATCCATATCTGAATTTTCCATAAAAGATGTGTTCCACCATTTCTGACAGGCCTTTTTAACAGCCTTGCTGGCAATCTCTCCGTCTATATGTCCGCCCATTCCGTCGGCAACGACAAAAAGCCCCGAGCCGTTCATCGAGAGCGAAAGAAGGCTGTCCTGATTGACGCTTCGGATTATTCCTGTATTTGTATATTCACAGTATTTCATAGAGTTCTCTCCCTTAATTTATTGTGACAATAAATATCGCTCTGCCCATTCTGAGTTCATCTCCGCTTTTTATTTCAAGTGCACGTCCCTCAACCTGAATTCCGTTTACATAAGTTCTGTTTGAAGACCCTAAGTCCTCCGCCATAATTCTGTCCTTATCGACAAAAAGTCTGCAATGGCGTCTTGAAACGCTCTTTTCATCCGCAAGGACAATATTGCAGTTTCCTTCATGTCTTCCGATGATAGCCTCTGTGTCAAAATATGTCTGATATGTCTTTACAGAGTTGTTCTTATCCTGAAGTTTTACATAAAAACTTCTCTTCTGAGGAATGATTTCTGTTTTGTCAGACCCTTTGTCAAGTATGATCTCTGTTGTCGGTTCTTTTAGCATAATATCAGTTTCCGGATCGTCGTTGTTTTTAGTAACAGGTTCAGGCTTTTCGATAACGGGAACTTCTTCTTTTTCTTCAACCTGTTTTTTAACAGACTTTTCTCCGCTTTCACTTCTCATCGCCACAAAAAGAACAACTCCGCCGAGTATTATGAGGACAAGCGAGATAAGCGCTATCGCGATTATTGATTTCATGGGCATTTCTGTTAAAAGAACATAAACCCATACCGCAATAAGCGATATGAGTATTATTCCGTCGATTATGTAACATAAGATTTTTGTTTTCATTTTATTTTCCTCCTTGGGTTAGTAGGTGTATTCTTCGATAAGCGTTCCGTCGGCATCGTAATGATTTTCTTTTATAAGTTGGCTCTCTGAATCGTATTCGTATGTGTAATAATCAATAAGCGTTCCGTCGGGGTTATACCAACTTCTTTTTATTTCATTACCATATACATCGTATTCCAATATACAATCAAAAATCCCGTCGGCATTGTAATGGTTTTCTTTTATCAATTTTCCATTTGAATTGCATTCGCATATGTAATAATCAATAAGTGTTCCATCGGGGTTATACCAACTTCTTTTTATCAAAATACCTTTCGAATCGTATTCATGCATACAATCAAAAATTCCGTCGGCATTGTAATGGTTTTCTCTTATCAATTTCCCGTCTGAATCGTATTCCAGTATATAATCAAGCGTTCCGTCGGCGTTGTAATAACTATTTTTTATCAAAATTCCGTTTGAATCGTATTCGTGTATCGAGCTATATGTTCCATCGGCGTTGTAATAACTCTTTTTTATCAACTTTCCGTTTAAATTATACTCATCTATATAACAAAGAATCCCGTTTATTTTGTAGTAACTTATTTTTATACAATTTCCATTCAAGTCATATTCGTTTGTATAATAAGTCGTTTCATTTCTGTTGTAACAACTTTCTTTTATCTTATTTCCATTTGAATCATATTCATATATACGATAATTTCCAAGAACACCTTTGGTATCGTAATAACTCCTTTTTATCAAATTTCCGTTTGAATCATATTCATCTATACGATAATAACCATTTTTATAATCTGTTCGTTCTGTTTTTGGTCCTTTAAATGTTGCTTTCAATTCTTCAAGTTTCGCCCTGATAGTTTCATCGCCTGTTTCCATAAAACCTTTTTCGAGGGTTTCAATGGCTTTTTCTTCATCACCCATTCCGATATAGGCATCAGCAAGGCCTATGTAAGCGTCAACATTCTTAGGCTCAATATCAATAACTGCTGTGAATTCCGCAACGGCCTTGTCGTATTCGAGGTCTAAAAGAAATTTCTGTCCGAGAGAGAGTTTTTCTGTCGCAACTGCCTGCGTCGGATTATCCGCACCCGTCAGCGCTATGGCAGTAAAAATTCCGACAATTAAAAGAATTGCCGAAACTATTGAAATTATGATTATTTTTGATTTTTTCTGCATAATAAAAAGCCTCTTTCCATATAATGAGTATAATCGTATTTATTATACTATTTTAATTATTACCTGTCAACGAAAAATCGTATAAAATTAACGATATAGACATATATCGCGGGAGGTGGTAGTCATAACCGTTTTAGAGCGTATTCTTCAACTGAAGAATGAGCGCGGATGGACAGAATACCGTCTTTCAGAAGAATCGGGAATTGCTCAGACCACGATTTCTTCATGGTTTAAAAAGAACATCAATCCTTCCATCCCATCGCTCATAAATATTTGTGAAGCATTCCACATCTCTCTTTCGGAATTTTTCGCCTTTGACAACTCGCCTGTTGTCATATCCGACAGACAACGTGAACTGCTTGACAACTGGAACAAACTGACTATCGAACAGCAGGATCTTATCCTTGATCTGCTTAAAACGATGTAGCCGACAAAAATATTCTATCAGAATATTATTTTGTTTTTCAGTCAGTTTGCAAAATCAGCAAAGATTGTGTCGAAAAAAACAAAAATCCACACTCCTGTGGGAGTGTGGATTTTTTCTTAATCATATGTTTCTTCTTTTACAAGATCGCCGTTTTCGTCGTATTCGGCATAATAGATGACATTTCCGTCTTCGTCATAATCAGTCTGCTTTGCACAGTATGTTTCGGGGTCGAATTCATAAAGCTGAGCCATATAATTCTTATAATAATATTCTGCCCTTACTATAAATCCCGATTTATCAAAATATGTTTTATCCATAAGAATACCATTGGGGAGATAGCTTGATTCGGTATATGAACCGTCGCTTCCGTATTCATATATAATTGTTGAGATATGTTCATCGTTGGCATCTTTGGTTTCTTTTCTTGAGGGCTTGTCACTGTCGCCTTTGTATTCAAAATCGCTCCAATACTGGATATCGCCCTTTCCGTCGTATGTGATAGTTCTTATCTTACGGTTTTTGTGATCATATTCGTGTCTTAAAACATAATCACCGTAATCTTCTTCTATTATATTTCCGTTGTCATCATATTCGAAGAAATCATCAATATCACCATAAGGTTCATCGTCTTCGGGTTCGGGTTCTGTTTCATCGGGTTCTTCTGTTGTTTCCACGGGTTCAATGGGGTCAACATCTTCATCTTCGGGCTTTTTCTCAAAAAGTTCAGAGAAGAAATTCCCGATTTTATCTTCCTTGGGTGCAGATGTTTCTTCCGTTCCCTTAAAAGCGAAGATACCTACAACAATCGCCGCTATTGCGAGAACCACTATTGTTACTATAACTATAATTTCTGTTTTTTTCATATCTGTCTTCCTTACTCTATATTAAGTAAATTGTTCTCCGGGCGCCAGTTCCTGTATAATTGTTCCGTCAGCGGAGTGTTTTTTGTTGAGTATATACTGTCCTCTTTCGTTTATCGTTCCCGAATAGTAATATGTAAACGCTCCCGCAACATCATAATACTCCGCCTTTACTGTCTTGCTGTTTTCATCGGGAGTATATGTCCAGTAACTGACAAGACCTCCGTTTTCATTATAATGTTCTTCTTTTATAAGTCTTCCGTTATCGTTTCTTTTATAAAGAACATATCCGTTTGTAGAAAAAACATTTACTCTCACAAGGTTGTCTTTTGCATCACGGAATTCATGCCCTGTGAGTTTCTTATTCCCGTCATAGACTTTCATCTCGTAACCATTATTGCTGTCATACTTTTTTGTATAGTAAGCAATAAGCGAATCGTCTTTCATACGGTATCCGTAAGCCGCAATTTCACGGCCCTTATCGTCATATTCCTTTATGTAGTATACGCCGTTTTTTTCATCATCGGTTCTTTCTGTTTTAGGGCCTTTCTTTTCGGCAGTGGTCGCTGCGGTTGTTACCGCAACGTTTGTTTCTGCCGTTGCAACCGTTGTTTCTTCCGCTACTGTTATAGTTTCTTCGGAAGTTGTTGTAACTTCTTCCGTTGTCACAGCAGTTGTTTCAGCCGTTGTAGCAACTTCTTCTGTTGTTATAGCAGTTGTTGTTTCTGCGTTGTGCTTTTCTTCCGTTTTTTCACAAGCCGTTAAAGACAGAAGCATTGCGAAAATTATGGATACTGTCATGAATTTCTTCATTTTATTTCTCCTTAAAAAATGGGTGTGCCGTCGGCGTTATAATCCTTGAAAGAAATGAGATTTCCATAATCGTCATACTGCATTTCGCGGTATGTCTGAAGTGTGCCGTCGGCATTATATACAGAACGCTTTGCCTCGTTTCCGTTTCCGTCGTATTCCATAACCTGATATGATTGTAACTCACTTTCGGGGAAATAGCAACTGTCTTTTATAAGTCTTAAATTTTCATCGTATTCATAGGTATCGAACCATAATGTATCGCCTGCTGCATTTTTATAATCGCGTCTTTCAATGAGCCAGTCGCCGTTGTATTCATATGTGTAATAGTCTTTTACTTCGCCGATTTCATCAAAGTATACTTCGATTTCTTTATAGCCATAATCGTTGTATGTTTCTGACTGTGTAGGATTTCCCGTTTCATCAACATATGTTCTTATGAGAATGTGATTTCCGTTTTCTTCTATGTGTTCTTCATAACTTGTGAGAACACCTTTTTCGTAAAAATATTCCCTTTTGAGAACACCGTCTTCATAATCATATTTATAAAGAATTTCGCCGGCTTCATTCTCCCATGTTTCAACCAGATATATTCCGTTTCTTTCATAATATCCGAAATACTTTTCTCCGTTTTCATCGGTGCGGATTTCGCTTACAATATTCCCGTCATCGTCATATTTATATACACATTCGCCTGTCAGTTCTTTATTTCCGTTGTAATAAGTTTCTTTTATAAGCTGTCCTTTTTCGTCATATTCATATGTATCTGTATAGACACTGCTTCCATCGGGATTGAAAAGTTCCGTCTTTGTAATAAGGTTCATTTCATTATATTCCGAAACCAGATATGATGAAAGTTCTGTGCCGTCATTATAGTTCATTTCTTTTATACAGTTATTATTTTCATCATATTCGTATAGGTCATAAGAAAGATAGCTTCCGTTGGGTTCAAAGGTCGCTCTCTTTGTTATAAAACCGTCGTTGTTATATTCCGTTTCAAAATAAATATCAAGGTTTCCTTCTGCGTCATAATGCATCTCTTTTGTGCAAAGGTCCATATCGTTGTATTCATAGGTGGAATAATATTCAAGAACGTCCTCTGAAGAATAATATCTGTTACAGATAAGGTTTCCTCTTTCGTCGAGTTCTTCTATAAGATATTCACCATCGCCGAGGTCGACTTTATTCTCTGTAATAACAACTCCGTCAGGAACATCAGCGCCCTCTATGATAGTAGTTGTTGTTTCTGTTTTTTCATTAAGGTTTAATTCTGTCAGTTTATAACATCCTGTCATAGAGAATGTGAGTGTTAAAGCGAGAACTGCAATAATAATTTTTTTCATTTTTTCTTCTTCCCCCAAAAAATAAAATTTTTCTCCTTTACAGATTATACCATACATTATACTTCAATGCGATTACAAATTGATTACAGTTTATCATAAAGTTATTACAATTTGGTTACAGGTGGCACGGAGCCCGTGCAGGCAGATCGTTACGGGGTTTGTTTGTGGGAATTAAAAAGCGACTCGGTAACGATAGGACTGCATATCCGACAAAATGCAGGCACGGAGCCCGCGCAGGCAGATCGTTACGCAGTTTGTTTTAGGTAAAAAAATCCCCACACTGCATGGTGTGGGGGTTGGGGTTAAATCGGTGTGCCGTCGGGGTAGTAATGACTTGTTTTTATCCTGTTTCCATTTGAATCGTATTCGGATATCGAATAACAAAAAAGTGTTCCGTCGGGGTTGTAATCACTTGATTTTATCTCATTCCCATTTGAATCGTATTCGTGTATAGAGTAATAATCAAGTGTTCCGTCGGGGTTGTACCAACTTTCTTTTATCCTATTTCCATTTGAATCATATTCGGATATCCAATACTCATCAAGTGTTCCGTCGCCGTTGTAAAAACTCATTTTTATCTCATTCCCATTTGAATCGTATTCGTGTATCGAATAACTATTAAGTGTTCCATCGGGGTTATAGCGACTTACTTTTTCCTCATTTGAATCGTAATCGTATTCGTGTATCGAATAACGATAAAGTGTTCCGTCAGCTTCGTAATCACTTATTATCAAATTTCCATTTGAATCGGGGTCGAGTATGGAATAAGAACCATCGCTATGATCTTCCCTCCTCGGCCAGACTGATTTTTTGGCTGTCGTCTCCTCGGGTGTTGTAGTAACCTCCACTGTTGTCTCCTCAGGCTTTTTCATCTCATCGAGTTTCGCCCTGATAGTTTCATCGCCTGTCTCTGAAAGACCTTTTTCGAGGGTTTCAATGGCTTTTTCTTCTTCGCCCATTCCGATATAGGCATCCGCAAGGCCTATGTAAGCGTCAACATTCTTAGGCTCGATATCAATAACTGCCTGAAATTCCGCAACAGCCTTGTCATATTCGAGGTCTAAAAGAAATTTCTGTCCGAGAGAGAGTTTTTCCGTTGTTACTTTTTCTGTATTATTCCCTGCGCCCGTAAGCGCTATGGCGGTAAAAACTCCGACGATCAAAAGGATAGCCGAAACTATCGAAATGATAATTATTTTTGATTTTTTCTGCATAAAAATGTCCCCTTTAACATAAATAGGTATCTTACAGCACAATCATATCACATTTTAAAATGCATTTGTTGAAAACCTGACGAAATGCAGGATTTCTGCCCTGAAATGCATCGCGATACCTTTTATCCCATCAAATCGGTTGTTTGTCAGAAAATCAACACAAGCATATTTTTTTGATGTAGAATATAGAAAACGAACAGAAAGGAGCGATGACAATGTATAACCCTTTATTATTTTCCGATGAAATCTATTGGGATGTTGAACAACTCAAAGATATGAAATCAGCCTTAGATAAAAAGCATCAAGAAGTTGTTGAACTGCGCGATGAATTTGTCAATCAGAAAAATCTTCTCTCTTCGGTATGGCAGGGTATGGCAGGAGAACTTCAGATTTACAGATTAGAACAAACCAAATGTAAATTCGAATCGATTATTTGTCGTATAGAAAGTGAAATAGACATTCTCAACAAAGCTATATCAAGATACGAAGAATGCGAGAAACAAGTTCTCGCAAAAGTAAGAAACAGAGTTGCTTATTCATCGCAGATAAGTTTCAGCGGCGGCGGAGAAGGAAGCTTCGGCGGTGGCGGCGGTGGCTCCAGATAAGAGGTGATGATAGAAAATGGAAATGCTGAAATACATAATTTCTGACCCTCAGGTAATGACAGAGGTTGCAAACAAGCTCGGTGAAATTTCCGAAAAAATCGGAGAATTAGAATCAGAATATGACAATCTGAAAGAATATTACGAAAGTCATTGGGGCACAGATGCCAAAGCAGAATATTACTCAAAATCGGCCAAAACATCAGACAAGATTTTAAATCTTGAAAATAACCTGAACAAAGAAAAAGAGTTTATAATCCAGTCAAGAATAGACTACGAAACGGCCGATTCAAATATTTTTGAGGGAATAGAAGGTATAATCCCGAAAAGTGTTTTTTCAACCAAAAAAATGTTTGGCAATTAAAGGAGGTGGAACATTTTAATGAATTTTTCAGAACAAATGGAAGCCATTATTGATACTATGGAGGCTCAGCGGTTCTCGGAAGAGATACGAACAGTAGCTGCTGAGATTAACGCTGAAACGGAACGTATGAATATAGTTTCGCATCGAATAGAGGAGTTTTGGAGATCACAGGCATCAGCAGAATATTGCAGACAAATAAACCAACTTGTTCGCGAACTGAAAGATATATCTGATTCTCTTGAGGAAATATCAAAAAGAGTAAACCAATATATCATAAATATGACCGAAGCAGATAAAGCAGCTTCAAGACTTTTCGGAGCATTTGCTTCAAAATTACCCAAAATACCATCTGCTTCATCGCCGACTTCAAATGCTGTTATCGACAGATACAAGGCAAAGGATTATTCGTCACAAGGCCTTGCGGGAGCAACCGGATATTCGGGTGCAGGCGGATATTATTATCAGGACGACCCCTCAGGCGGCGATCCTGCTGTTGCACCATTCAACGATGAATCAGGCTGGGTGTCCTGCACATTCTCGACTATGTACCGTCTTCATAAAAAGGGGCTTGGTTATCCCTTCGCAACAGTAGGAAACACAAGCGGAGGACAATGGTTTGATAACTACGCGGGTGCACCCGAAAACAGATATACGGGCGTTGACGGATTCAGACAGATGATCAATGAATATATGGCGTCGGATCAGACAGAGCCACTGCGAAACATAGTTGTTTCTTTCGACTCGGGAGAATATGGGCACGTAATGTTTATAGACGGAATACATAAAGATGGCGAAATCACATTCTATGATAATTCCTGGGGCGCAGGGTTTGAAACAAAACTTTATGCAAACGACCTTTCTTTAGAGTCCGCTATGGCAGCAGTTGACAACGCTCCCGTTCATGGTATGCAGGTTGAAGAATTCCTTCAGCATTATGGATATATGCATATGAACGGTGCGGTTATAATAGGAAATAATTAAATTATATAAGGAGATGTTTTTATGGCACAATTTGAAATCAGACCAATGGAAATGAGACAGATCGCAAAAGAAATCGATACTAAAATCAGCGATTGGCAGAATTCTGTAAACAGACTTTATCAGTATGCCTCAGAGCTCGACGCTATGTGGGACGGCAATGCAAACGAAGCTTTCAACAAAACATTTGCATCTGACAAACCCAAATACAACAGCCTTGCAAACTTTATGATTGAATACAAAGATGCGATTTTAAAAGCTGTTCAGATTTATGAAGAAGCTGAATTAAAGAACGCAAAGACTCATTCAAACCGATAATGCCAGTATAAAATAAACGAAAGGACGCAGAATTATGAGTAATTTAGTAATTAAAGTTTCTACTGAAGAAATAAACAATAAAGCATCGCAGATTGAAAAAGAAAAGAACGAAATGGAAGCTATTATGAGCGATATGAAATCAAAGGTAACCGCTCTCGCTGATTTCTGGAAGAGCCGGTCAGGAACAAACTATGTTGACAAATATCAGAATGTTACAAGAGAAATCACAGCTTCTCTCGATAATATTTCAAATCATATACAGGATTTAAGAACATCAGCAGAGTTATACAGAGAAGGAGACAGCAATTCAACAAGTACTGTAGACAGACTTCCTACAACAAAAATGTTCAACAACTGATTTTTTATAGAGGTCGGTTTATCTGAAAAAGGTCAGCCGACCTTTTCAATCATAATGTAAAGGGGGAAAAAATATGCTTTACAAAATGAATACAACAGTTATGTCCACAATGGTAGATAAGTTATCTTTATCCGTATCAAACCTTGAGGAAACTCATAAAACAACTGCTGTCAATCTTATCACAAACTTCGAATGTCACAGTGATATGATGCAGGATAAAAATTTACGACATTTCTACGATGAGGTTTTAGAACAGCTTTATAAATTCGTCAAATGTAAAGAAGAATTAATTGAACTCAGAGATATTCTCGGAGCTTGCATTGGCGAAACTGCGGAAACAGAATATAATGTTAAAAAATCAATAAACACTATGTTTGAACAAGCAACGGAAAAAGAATTTTCTACATTATCAAAATATGACGCATATCTCTATAACAGAAAAGAATATGATAAAAATTATGATATGTGGAAAGAGAAAAACTATAACGCTCATAGCATTATCGGTTCCGCTGTCAATGATGCCTGGGATGAAACCAAAAATATGGTTGTTTCAATATGGGATACAATTACAGGCAAAGATATGGTTAACGAAATTCAAGTGGGTCATATCAAGGAAGTTATCCATTCTGCAATCCAGAAAGAATGCGAGCACAGACAACATGAGATATTGAGCGGTGGATATAAGGATTTCGTTGACAGCGTTTACGACGGAAAAGATATTATAGATCACGGAATGGACATAGGCGAATTGTTTTTAAGCGGAAAACTTTCTGACAGCGAGATGAAAGAATTATCTAAACTGACAGGAATAGGTCTGGATGACCTCGGAAAGTTTATGAAATACGGAAAAAGAGGTGCAGAATTTGTCGAATATCTTTTGAATGACTATTCGGAAAATCTTAAATATCTCGACTCTCTTGAAAGTGCATTTTCTCAGGTTGAAAATCCTGTTGTCGTTGAACAGGTTATATCTGAACTCAAAAGAAAATATTCAGACCAGTTCTTTGAAACAGCAGATATGGTTATGAAGGATGCAAAGGAATGGGCAGGAGATAAGGTTATGGATGCCGTATTTGATATGACACCCGGAACAAAGGCTCTTAAAACTGTCGCCGACGGAATAGACACTATCAGAAAAATAACTGGCTTCGATAAAAATATGGATAACTGGAGTTCGATAGTATATTACAATCAGGCATTCCGACCTACTCTTGATAATGTTATAGACACTTATCTCGATAAATACAACAGCGGAACGGCTTCTATGGAGGATATCAACACTCTTAATACTCTCATTGAAGTTGACGGTTCTATAAAAGAAGTCATGTATGAAAGAATGTCAATCAAGAACGAAGGGCTTGCCGATGAATTTTCGGAAGCTTCAGACTTATTGAAATATTGATAACTTCCGATCTTACAATCGGTATATAAAAAATACGCTCTCTTTTTAAAAGAGAGCGTATTTTGTTTTTGTCATTAAATCTTGAATTCTGAAATAAGGTGTGAAAGAATCGTCGCCTGACTGCTGAGTTCTTCGCTTGATGCGGCACCCGACTGTGCTGAGTCGGAAGTTGTTTCAACAATTCCCGAAATTGCGTTTATGCTTGTAAAGATATTATCCATAAATTCGCTTTCGTTCTTTGTTGTTTCGGCAATCTTTATGATGTTTTCATCAACGCTTACTGTATCCGAAACGGCATCTGAAAGTGCCTTTGCGGTTGAATCCGCAAGATGAACGCCCTCATTGATAGCAATTTCTGTCTGCGAAAGAAGATCTGATGTACGCTTTGCAGCTTCTGCAGATTTACTTGCGAGCATTCTTACTTCTTCGGCAACAACTGTGAATCCCTTTCCTGCTTCGCCTGCTCTTGCAGCTTCAACAGAAGCATTGAGCGCTAAGATATTTGTCTGGAAAGCGATATCGTCGATAGTCTTCATAATCTTTGAGATTTCTGATGACATATTTGAGATTTCGTTCATAGCAGAAAGAAGTTTATCCATTTCAAGACTGCTTGTTTCAATCTTTTTCTTTGCGTTTCCTGCAAGTTCACGTGCGGCGAAGGTTCTCTGTTCGGTTTCCTTTACCTGTTCTATAACAGATGTCATATCGTCGGTAAGCTTTTTAATTGTGTTTGTCTGGTTTGAAACGCCCTGTGCAAGAACCGTTGAAGACTCAGCCATTCTCGCGGCACCCATATTGACCTGAACAGACGCGTTTCCGATATGTTCAAGAGTTCTTCTCATAGAGTCAGTTATATTCAGAAGAGATTCCTTTATAGGTCTGAAATCACCTTTGTAATCTTCTGTGATTTTTACTGTGAAATCGCCGTTAGAAAGTCTGTCGAGCTTATCTGAGATTTCTGAAATGTAGTGCCTTGTTATTTCTGTACATTCCATAAAGTTTCCGCATAACTGGCCGATTTCGTCATCGGAACGATAATCAAATCTTGCGGAAAGGTTTCCGTCGGCGATTTTTTCAGCAACTTCGTTTATCTCTTTAAGAGGCTTCATCTGTGCTTTCATAACGAGCATTACAACTGCGTTTGCAACAACAAAGAACACGATAAACAGGATAACATAAGTAACGCCCAGCCCTACAAGACCGCTGTTTATATCGCTTTCGGGCATAATATATCCCATTGACCAGTTCGAAACGGGGAGCTTTGTGAATGCAAAATATTTCTGCTTTCCGTCATAGTCCTTATGTGTATCAAGATAGATCTCTTCTGAGAGTGATGATAAAACCGCTGAGTAATCGCCTTCTATATCGGCAGAAGAAGTTATAACTGCGTTTCCGTCCGCAACGGCAGGATTATATTCTTCGTTTCCATGGATCATAAAGTTCCCGTCATTATCGATAAGAACGGGGTAGCCGTTTTCTGTTATCTTCATTTCGCCGACAATCTGCATAACGCTGTCGAGAGTTATATCGCAAGCGAAAACCCCTGCGAATTTTCCGTTTTCATAAAGAGGAGAAGCAACTGTTATAATCATTCTGCCCGTTGCTGTGTCGATATAGGGCGCTGTAAAGATTGTTGTTTTTGACTTCTTGGCGTCCTGATACCAGCCTCTTGTTGTTGCGTCAAACCCTTCGGGGAGGGTTGTTGTATCTGTTACCGCCATATAAAGACTTACATCTTCGTAAGCGGTATAGCAATCGAGAAGCGCGTCGTTTAAGGGCATAACGCTGTCGAGAAAGGCGTCGTTATTCTGATGGCCGCCCGAGATTTCACCGAGTTTTCCTGCGGCATTTGCCTGCGCGGCTGTGAATTCAGCCTGTCTTGTAAGCCACTGGTTTACCTCTTCGGAATAGACGTTAAGCGACTGTTCGGTTGTAGAAAAAATGCCCTCTTTAACCTTTGAATATGAGGTAAAGAAACCTGTTATCGTGAGCATTAAAAGCGCTACCGTTGTTGTTATCACAACGGAGATCATAATCGCCTTTGTAAGACCTAGCTTTTTGGTTGAGCCCATAAAATATCCGCCCTTTCTATATGTAAAAAGATGAGTTTTCCGACGCTTAAATGATAACACATTTTTACAATAATTACAATAAAATATGTTTTACACCCAATAATTTCGTCATATTCTATAATACATCTTTTTTCTGTTTATTCAAAATTACAGTTTGCTATCTCACATAACTTTCACTTTTTTCTCACGTAATACAAAAAAATAAGGGGTATTATAAAAAACTAGTGGGAAACCTCACTTGAGTGTTTTCAAACCACAATAAAATCAGAAATAAAAAGATTGCCTGTATTTCCAGGAAGCACGACGACGCTGTACTGGTGTACCGCCACGAAAGACAGGTGATATTTTGATTTCTCTTGAAAAAATTCTCACTTTATGATTTAATAGGAATAGAGGTGATAAAATGCAGTTTCGACACGAATACAAACACGAAATAAACTATGCCGATATGCTTACGGTAAGGCAACGCGCGAGGGCGGTTTTAAGGCCCGATGAAAGCGCTCTGGGCGGAAGATATATTGTAAGAAGCCTTTATTTTGACAGCATTTCAGATAAAGCACTGAGTGAAAAACTCAACGGTATGGCGAAGCGTGAAAAGTTCAGAATAAGATATTATAACGGCGACACCTCGAAAATAAATCTTGAAAAGAAATCAAAGATAAACGACCTCGGAACGAAGCAGAGCTGCTCACTGACTTCTGAGGAAGTAGAAAAAATTCTCTCGGGCGACTATTCTTTTATGGCGGAAAATGATAAGCGACCTCTTCTTTCAGAGCTTTATTTTAAAATACGTTCCGAAGGGCTTATGCCGAAAGTCATAGTCGATTATGAGAGAGAGGCGTTTACTTTCCCCGCCTCGAATGTAAGAGTAACGCTTGATTATCACATAAGAGAAACGCATGATGTTATGGGATTTTTAAATCCAGACTGCCTTACAGTCCCTGTTATAACGCCTGTGATACTCGAAGTAAAATGGGATAATTTTTTACCCGATATAGTAAAAGGCGTTGTGGGACTTTCGGATAGAAGAACAACATCTTTCTCAAAATATTCAGCATCAAGAATTTACGGATAAGGAGTTTTTATAATGACATTCAACGACATTTTCAAATCAGGTTTTTTAGACAGCATAACAAGCGTAAGCATAGTAGATATGATTATAGCTTTAGTCCTCGCTTTCGCACTCGGAATGTTTATATTTTTAGTTTACAAAAAGACATTTTCGGGCGTAATGTATTCATCAAGTTTTGGTGTAACACTCATAGCACTCACTATGATTACAACGGTTGTTATCCTTGCTGTAACAAGCAACGTTGTTCTCTCACTCGGTATGGTCGGCGCGCTTTCAATAGTAAGATTCCGTGCGGCGATAAAAGAGCCTTTGGATATTGCGTTTCTTTTCTGGTCTATTGCAGTAGGCATTGTTCTCGCAGCGGGAATGATTCCCCTCGCTTTGATAGGAAGCGTTGTTATAGGAATAATTCTTCTTTTATTCGTAAACAGAAAATCACATACACATCCTTACATAGTTGTTATAAGATGCGACGGAAAAGACGCTGAAAAGAAAGCCACCGATTTTATAAAGGAAAAAACCGAAAGAACAATTATAAGAAGCAAAACCGTCGAAAAGGATGAAATCGAAATAAACATCGAAATCAGACTTAAAGATGACAACACGGATTTCATAAACGAACTCGCAGAAAAAGAGGGAGTGAGAAGTGCTGTTCTCGTAAGTTACAACGGAGAATATATGAACTAGGAGAAAATTAAAAAGTATGTCAACAAATAAAAACATAGAAAAAATAGGTATATTTGCTATTATCCTTTCTCTTGTTTCTGTTTTTCTTCTTTTAGGGTTCACAACGGAAAAAGAATTTCATATGCAGTATGAAGACCTTATTTTCGACACTTCAAAAATCCATCATATAGACATTGTCTTAGACGATAAAGATGCGTTTTTAGACAGTTGTCTTTCTGAAAAATATACATCATGTTCGGTTGTTATAGATGGAAAAGCGATGGGTAATGTCGCTATAAGAGGAAAAGGAAATACATCGCTGACATCTGTTCACGCGATGGACAGTGACAGATACAGTTTCAAGATAGAATTCGACCATTATGAAGAGGGCAAGAATTATTTCGGTCTTGATAAGCTTGTTCTCAATAATGTTATTCAGGATAATACATATATGAAAGACTATCTCACCTATGAAATGATGAGAGAAGCAGGGGTAAACGCTCCTTTATGCAGTTACGGGATTGTTACCATAAACGGCGAAGAACACGGCCTTTATCTTCTTTTAGAGGCAGTTGAGGATTCTTTTTTGATAAGAAATTACGGCTCTGTTTCGGGAAATTTATATAAGCCCGACACTTCTGAAATGGCAGGCGGAAAAGGCAACGGACAGAACTTTATGGGTGACAAGAATTCGGGCGGAAACAATGCAGTAAAACTTCTTTATACAGATGATGAAATTTCATCATACTCTGAAATTTTTGACAACGCAAAAACCGATATAACAGATAGTGACAAAGAAAGACTTATTGAATGTTTAAAGAAAATTTCTGAAAAAGATGATATTGAATCGGTCGCTGATACAGACTCACTGATAAAATATTTTGCGGTTCATAATTTTGTCTGCAACGGTGACAGTTATACGGGCAATATGATCCACAACTATTATCTTTATGAAGATGACGGAAAACTTTCAATGCTCCCCTGGGATTATAACCTCGCTTTCGGTGGATTTAACGGTGGAAATGCCTCATCGCAGGTGAATTACTCTATCGAATACGAAAATATTTCAGACAGACCAATGGTTTCTTTTATCTTTTCGGATGAAAACTATAAACAAAAATATTATGATTTCTATTACGACTTCATATCGAAAATCGACACAGAAAAAATCATATCAGAAGCAGACGCTCTTATTTCTTCTTATGTCGAAAAAGACCCTACTAAATTCTGCACATATGAGGAATACAAAGAGGGAGTAAAGACACTTACAGAATTCTGCAATCTTCGTAAAGAAAGCGTTTTATCACAACTTTCATCTGAGGAAAAACTGATAGACGCAAGTAATATAAACCTATCTTCAATGGGAACGATGAATATCGGCAAGGGCGGAAATTTCGAGAGTTTACCTGCTTACAGACCTGAAGGACAAGTTCCCGATGAAATGGGTGAAATGCCTGAAATCCCTGAGGGAGAAATTCCACAGATACCCGATGGAGAAATGCCAGACGGACAACAGTTCCCTGAGGGAGAATTCTCTGAAAACGAGCGACCACAACGCCCCGACGGACAGCAGTTCCCCGATAATATGGGTGAAGGACAGTTCCCTCAGAATATGGGCGAGGGGCAGTTCCCTATGGGAAACAGCGGACAGAATTTTCCGCAGGATATGAATGGTCAGAATACAGAAAATGTTCCGACTGAAAACGGAAATAACGGTTTTGCTCTTTTCATAGTCTCGATACTGATTCTCGCAGGCGGACTTATATTTGTTGCAGTTTACAAGAGATAAAAATCACCCAAGGGGTGTCCCCATTTGCCAATCTTTAATAAACAATCAAGGGTACCTGAGTTTGTGGCTCGGTACCCTTAATTACTTCTGTGCGGTCATTACCATAATGGGTGTTTTTTCTCTATTGATTTATGGAAAAAGATATGATATAATCATCTAAAATACAGACAAGGGGGATTTTTTTACAATGAAAAAACTTATCGGAATACTTTTTGTTTTCACAATGCTTGTTTCTTTAACAGGGTGTGAAAGTGCTCCACCTGTTGTTCCTCCCGTTGTCAATTCTGTCAGAACAGAAGAAGAAGATCTGGCTTATAGTCCTCATACTATCATCCACGAATATGACGCTCTCGACAGAGAAGTAAAATATACTTCGTTAAACGCTTTCGATGATGTCGATCATTATGTGATAATCGAATATTACGGCGACACGGATTCGGTAAAAAAAGAATATTTATATCGTGCTGACCATTCGATTGCTGATATTACCGAATACGATATGAGCGGAAATATGTTGAAATCAACGATGTATACCGAAAAGGGCGCTGTTATGCTTTATATCATATACGAATACGATTCAAGCGGAAATATGGTAAAATCAACTGAGTATGACGCCAACGGAAATGTTAAACACGAAACAACTTATAAGTATTAAAAGAAAAATCCACCCATAAGGGTGGATTTTTTGTTTTCATTATGAAAGCCATGCGTATGCAACATCGAGCGCTGCATAAAGGCCTTCCTTTTCGCTTGTCTTGCTTACTCTTTCGAGAGGATTCTTGCTTTCGTCGGTTGACATTTTATAGAGCTTGATTTTTGTTGCAACCTCTACATCGCCGACTTTTTTCTTTTCGATAACCTGCATCATTACAACAAAGTCATCAGACATATTTCCGTAGTAGATTTCGTCCTTTTTTCTTACAAGCGGAAAACCCTTGTATGAGAAAATTTCCTTGTTTGTATCAGACATTTCTGTAATCCTCCTTAATTTTATTTTGAAAAGATTTTACCATGTCATAACGAGTTCTTCGCCGTTATCAAGATTTTTTATATTCTTTTCGAGAACTTCGATATATGACGTTCTGCAGTAGTAAGAAACCTTGCCGTTATATGTTACAACAGATTCCTTATTCCCTACATCATAGAATTCGAGTGTTTCTGTTCCGTTTCCTTCGGATTTTACTGTTATAGTAGCGTAAGGTGTTAAACCTCCGATAATTGTATCATCTGTTACTATTCTTTCAAATCTGAATTTGAAGAGGTATTCAAAAAGACTTCTGAAATCTGAAACGGGCATATCGTTTCCGTTTCTTGTCGCCTTGAATTCTTCAGAAGAAACCTTACCCGATTTCTTTATCGTTTCGTTTACATTTCTTGTTTTTATTGTGATATCGGTTGTTGTATCGGCAACTGCTTTATAAACATAGCTTACTGCGATATCGCCGACATCAATCTTTATCCAGGGAAGAACATCTGAACTTACTGAATAGATGATATCTTCTTTTCCCTCAACCATAACGAAATAGCTTTCTGTTCCATTTGCTGAAACCGCCTTGTTTCCGACAAAAATCTTTTCCTTGCCTGCGTCGCTGTTCATAGTGATTGTAGCAAATGGTTCGTTTAAACCTGCTGTTTCAAGGTCAGTTTCCGAAACGGGATAACGAACTGCTGAGATAGCAGAAATTCCGTAAAGACCATTGGGAAGGATATATTTTATCGTTTCTGTAAGTTTAAGGTCAACGGGAGATGTAAGGACAAAAGCTTCATCTTCATCATAAGCCATTGTTATTGTATAGGGGAAATCGCTTCTTTCGATAATCATCTCTCTTACAATGGGAAGTTTGCCTTCGCTGTCTCTGTCAGGCACCTTTGTAACTATGGGGCTTAAAAGGTTTTCCTTTGAAATTCCCATAAAAACTGTAAGGGGTGATTTTGAAACGGCGTGGACTGTCTTTTCGCCCTCAAAACAGAAATAGAGTGCTTCATATTCAGAAAGGGGAATATCGTTTCCTAAAAGGAGAGTTTTCTTATCTCCGTTCTTGAATGTTACTTCAATCTTTGTTTTTGGGTTTTTAAGACCGTATTTTGAAAGGTCGGAAGCGTTCTCTTCGATGACTTTCTGTGAAACAAGGCTTGACGCTCTCTCAACGAGAACCGAAAGATAAGCCTGATAGAGTTCTTTTCCCTCAAGACCCTTTACAGAAAGGCCCTTTGATGTTCTTTCTACTTCGTATGTTCCCTTTTCGTTCTTAACCTTTAAATAGGTAACCGAGTCGGGTGATTTTTCATAGAGAAGCTTTGAAGTTACCGCTTCGGCTGTTGTTGTAGTAGCGGGGTTACCGCTTTCGTCCTTGGGTTCTGTCAGCATAAGGACTATTAAAAGTCCCGCAAGAACAACTATCGCGGCAACAACGCCTATTAACATCTTTTTTATATTAGCACCCATTATTTATGTCTCCTTCTGATATAAACAACAACACCTGCTATTGCAATAGCGAGAGGAATGATGATTGTTGCAATAGTTGACATAACGCCTGTCTGTGCGTCGCTGGCTTCGAGCATATCTCCTGCAAGGCTCTTGGGAGCGATTACGATTGACTGTTCCTTACCGTTGAGCTTATTTACAGCACCGAAGATATATTCAGCATTGTTGAGTGTTGCATAATCAAAGAAAGGTGCCATAAGCATTTCGGGTGATGTTAAAACTAAAACGTGGCTTCCCTTTCTGTCAACAGCATTCATTGAGTCATACTTTGAACCTACTGCCATAACGGGCTGTTTCTTTCTTTCGAGAGTTGTGGGGTCAAGAGTTGATGTATCCGCATCGTTGGGGATAACAACACCTGTATCCGCTGTTGAAAGAAGAACCTGTGTTTCTCTTGTATCCTTTACATCCCATAAAACTTCAAGGGGTGAAGGAGTAGGCATAAGAACAGGGAGATCCTTGTTCTGTAAGTTTTCTGAATATCTGTCGTTATATTCAAACGAACGGATAGCGTAAGATGTTCCCGTTGACATAAGGTTTGATGTGTCAAGGTCTAAAAGTCTTCCGGGTGAAACCTGAAGACCATAAGCGGCGAGAAGGTTGTTGACATTTGTCATTTCGCCCTGCTTATAGCAACCGATATAGAATAATGTTCTGCCGTAGTTTCCGTCGTTATAGAGGAAAGCTTCGAGCTTATCAGCCATATCGGGTGAAAGGTCTGTAACGGGTGTGTTGAGGATTACCATTGTTGCGTCTTCGGGGATTTTTCCCATAGTAA
Organism: Oscillospiraceae bacterium; assembly: GCA_017828955.1. GTDB lineage: Bacteria > Bacillota > Clostridia > Oscillospirales > Ruminococcaceae > RGIG4131. The sequence goes on along the minus strand of JAGAJQ010000054.1, from coordinate 2,746 downwards.
CGTCAACTTCTTCGATTTCATAACCGTTTGCTATCATCATTTCTGTAAGGTCTGTTATATAGAAATATGACTTTCCGTTTAAGATAGCTGCCTTTATTACCTTATCGTCGATAACGTTCATAATAGCAGATGTTATCGCCTGTTCTGTTGTGTTTGCAGAGTCCATTGTTCCTGCTGAGTTTATTGTATAGTCGATAAGGTCACCCTGAGAAAGAGGCTTTATCTTGTTTCCACATGATACAACGGCGATGTAGTTTGAAAGGTCGCCTTTATAGAGGTTGCTGTACTGTGTGAAGATTTCGGGGTTTGTCTGGATATTTGCATACTGTATTGTAATCTTGTCTGAATACTGCTGATATTTATTTAAAACTTCAACGATGGATTTTCCTTCAAGACCCATATCGTTGAGCGCTCTTTCTTCCATAAAAACAGTAATCTTTATATCCTTATCGAGTGTTGTGAGATATTCTTTTGTCTGGTCGGTTACTTCATAAACCTGCTCTTTTGTGAGGTCTATCTTTATATCCGCTCTTTCGACAATCTTTGAAACAACAACATTTAAAAGAATAACCGCAAGGATAAAGAGAACGGTCATTCCCACTGACATAGCGCCGTATTTAAAACGCTGTTCCTTAAAAAAATTCTTATTCATAATATTATTCTTCCTTTCAGATCTTACCTATTAGCCCCAACGGCGTTTTTCAAGAACTTTCACTGTGAGGAAATTCATAACCGCAGCAAAACTTATGAAGAAAAGTATCGCTGAGATATTTACTATTCCGTATGTGAATTCATAGAATTTTGTAAGGAATGAAAGTGATGAAAGCATTGATGCGATTGTCTGGTTAGGAATAAATGACGCAAGCATATCTATCATATAGATAACTATCATACAAGCGAATGAACCTATCGCTGAAACAATCTGGCTTTCTGTTAATGATGAAATGAAAAGTCCTACTGAAATGAATGCCATTCCGAGAACAGCCATTCCGACTGTATAGCAGATAACAAGCTGCCATTCTACCGCTGCGTAGACAGAGAGCATAAGCGCGTAGATGAAGAATACGAGCATTCCCGCACAGAATACTACTGTCGCTGCGAAGAATTTTCCGAGAACAATTCCTGTAAGGCTTACGGGTGCTGTTAAAAGACACTGGTCTGTCTTATGCTTTTTATCTTCACTGAGAAGACGCATTGTAAGGATAGGAATTATGAACAGAAGAACCGAGAACATATTGTCGTAAATTCCGCCCATATTTGTCGTTCTGTTATAAAGGCAGGTTGCCTGAAAGAAAACTCCCGAGAAAAATGTGAACACCGCGAGATAAACATAAACAATAGGCGATGTGAAATATGCAATAAGTTCTCTTCTGAAAATCGCTTTCATTATTTTTTACCTCCCTTTGCAGAAATATCTTCGCCCGCAGTAACTTTGAGGAAGATATCTTCGAGAGTAAGTTCTGCAGATTTAAGTTCTAAGATATGACGGTTCTTTTCGGCAACTCTTTCAAAAAGCGCCTTTCTGATATCTGTTTCACCGTCTGTTTCGATAACATATTCGAATGCGCCGGGTTCTCTTTCGAAATCAGCAGAAACCGATGTAACACCCGAAATACCTTCGATAAGTTTTATATTTTCTTCCTTTGTGCCGTCGATACGAACGATAAGACGATGGTCTTCTGAAATAGACTTTGAAATGTTTTCTGCTGTGTCGTCTGCTACAACCTGTCCCTTATTTATAATGACAATCTTATCGCAGACAGCCTGAATTTCAGAAAGGATATGTGATGAAAGGATAACTGTGTGTCTTTCACCGAGCTTTTTGATAAGGTTTCTGATGTCAATAATCTGCTGAGGGTCAAGACCAACAGTTGGTTCGTCGAGAATGAGTATGGGTGGGTTTCCGATAAGTGCCTGCGCAAGCCCTACTCTTTGCTTATAACCTTTTGAAAGGTTCTTTATGATTCTGTTGTAAACATCTGTGATCTTAACGAGTTTGCATATCTGCTTGATATGTTCTTCTCTGGGTGATTTACATTTTTTAAGGTCATAGATAAAATCAAGATATTCCTTAACTGTCATATCAAGATAAAGGGGCGGAATTTCAGGAAGATATCCTATCTGTTCCTTGGCTTTTATGGGATCTTTTAAAATGTCGATACCATTGATTAAAGCCTGTCCGCCTGTTGCTGAAAGATAACCTGTCAGCATATTCATTGTTGTTGATTTTCCTGCGCCGTTGGGGCCTAAGAATCCCAAAATAATTCCGTCCTCAACAGTAAAGGAAATGTCATTGACGGCTTTTTTGTCGCCGTAATGCTTACTCAAGTTTTTAACTTCTATCATCTGTCCTGCCTCCTTAGTGCAGAAAATGTTACCTTAAATATTTTATTGCCGTTATGTGATAACTGTGTGTTTTTTTAAGATAATTTTTCGATACCCTTCTTGATTCTTGCAAGAGTATCTTCTTTGCCTAAAATATAACACATTTCAACAGCACCGCCGGGTGTGAACTGTTTTCCTGAAACGGCTGTTCTTACGGGCCATAAAATGTAGCCGTTCTTAACGCCGAGCTTCTCAACAAGTCCGAAAAGTGCTTCGTGAATATTATCAACTGTCCATTCGGAAATATTCTCTAAAACGGGGAGAGCTTCCTTTAAAGCTACAAGTGAAGTTTCTTCGTTTGTCTTCATCTTCTTGTGACAATACATTGCGATGTCGTATTCAGGAAGATTATCTATAAAAT
>JAGAJQ010000053.1 GCA_017828955.1 Oscillospiraceae bacterium | reverse complement strand
TCGGGAGATGTAAAAATGAAGATAATTAACGAAATGAAGATATCCTTTCCGTCAAGGTCTGTAAACGAGAGTTTTTCGAGGTCGGCAGTAGCGTCATTTGCTATTCTTCTCGATCCTCGTATGGACGAGTTATCCGACATAAGAACAGCAGTTTCAGAAGCAGTAACAAACTGCATAGTCCATGCCTATGGCGATTCTGTCGGAACAATAGAGATAACCGCAAGGATTTTAGAGGGGAATATATTCTATATCAGAATAAAGGATAAAGGCTGCGGAATACCCGATATAGAAAAAGCCCTTGAACCTATGTTTACAACAGCACCTGAAGAAGAAAGGGCAGGGCTTGGTTTGCCGTTATGGAAAGTTTTATGGATAAACTTACGGTAAAAAGTAAAGTCGGCGTCGGAACAACTGTTACAATGCAGAAGAAAATATCAAGGCGGTAATACATATTTTTCAAAAAAGGAGGCAGAATTTTGGATAATACCAACGCCGCTTTTATAGAAGAAAATTTAGGACTTGTCCATCTCTGCGCAAATCGTTTCCGTGGAAAAGGAATAGAATATGAGGATATGTATTCCGCAGGATGTATAGGACTTTTAAAAGCTGCAAAGGCTTTTGATGAATCAAGGGGAGTGAGGTTTTCGACCTATGCTGTTCCCGTTATCTTAGGCGAAATAAAACGTCTTTTCAGAGATGGCGGAACGATAAAGGTAAGTCGTAGTTTAAAGGAACTTTCTCTTAAAGCCGTAAGACTTCGCGAAAAAATAATTAAAGAAACGGGCAAAGACCCGACAGTTTCAGAACTTGCCGAAAAACTTTCGACTACTCCCGAAATGATTTCAGAGGCGCTCTGCGTCAGCGCACCGCCCGTTTCACTTACAGCCTGTTATGACGACAATCATTCCGAGGTTGATATTCCCGTGCCTTCGCCTGATGAAGAAATAGGGGATTTTATCTCGCTTTCTCAGGTTATGAGCGAACTTCCTTCAGAGGACAGAAAGCTTATTTATATGCGTTATTTTGAGAATAAAACCCAATCCGATACTGCAAAAACTCTCGGAATGACTCAGGTTCAGGTTTCGAGAAGAGAGAAAAAATTACTCGGTCAGATGCGTGAAGTTCTTTTAAGATAGCCTTTTTATAAAATTTAAGCTCTAAAATTTGTATGATATTACATCAAATAATCTATTGTAATTTTTATATAAATATGTTATACTTATCAAAAGATTATTGTCTAAGTTTAACATAAAGGGGGCTTTCGTTTTATGGAATCCAAAATTCTTCTCGAAAGTGGGACAAACGAACTCGAACTTCTTGAATTTATGGTTGGTTCAAATTCTTTCGGTATAAATATTGCAAAGGTAAACGAAGTTATGTTCTATCACGAACTTACTCCGATACCCGAATCAGCGCCGGAAGTTGAAGGGGTCTTCATTCCGAGAGATAAGCTTATCTCGGTTGTTGACCTTCACAAAGTAGTAAAAGCACCTATGCCTGAAAACAGCCAGGGTATGTTTATCATATGCCAGTTCAATCGTATGGATATCGGTTTCCACGTTTCAAGCGTAAAGGGTATTCAGAGAATTTCTTGGAGTGATATTTCAAAGCCACCCAGCGTTGTTACAGGTGATGGAATGTCGTTGGCATCAGGTATGGCAACAGGTATTGCCAAGGTAAACGGAAGAATCATCGTTATTCTTGACTTTGAAAAGATAGTAGCTGACCTTCATCATGGTGCAGCACTTGATTCAGAGGGTATTGACCTTATTGAAGGTCCCAGCCTTGCAGACAGTACGAAATGCATCGTTGTTGCCGATGACTCACCACTTCTCAACCGCCTCATAGTTGACGCACTCAAAGATAAAGGATTCACAAATATCCATTCTTTCGGAGATGGCGAAGAAGCTTGGGAGTTTGTCAGTCAGTATAAAGACTGTGACGATATTCTTTCACATATCGCCTGTGTTGTAAGTGATATTGAAATGCCTAAGATGGACGGTCATCATCTCACAAAGCTCATTAAAGATGACAGAACTCTCCGTCATATCCCTGTTATGCTCTTCTCATCACTCATCAATGATCAGATGCGACTTAAGGGTGAATCTGTAGGCGCTAACGCACAGTACTCAAAACCACAGATTAAGGAACTTATAAAGAACCTTATCGAACTTATCAAAGACTAAACAGAAAACCCTGAGAGGAAATCCTCTCAGGGTTTATTTATTTTCTGTTTCCGTTTTCGTCGAATGTCTTTTTAAGAGCGTTTTCAACGGGAATAAGGCTACATAAAAGCAAGATTATCTGTATTGTGTTTATAACAATACAAAGCGTGCTTAAAACATCTTCCGTGCTCTTATAATAGGGGATTTGTATAAGTATTGTAACAGGGATCATAATAAGCCCCATTTTTATCCATAACTTTCCACAGTATTCATTCGCGAATTTCCAGGTATCTTCGTTTTTCATCGCACGTTTTGTTCTGTAACCTACTGCGCTATTGATTTTTTTAGGATAATATTTTTTCAGAAACCATCCACCGAGTATAAATATCAACGGCAGAATAATGTTACAGATGAAGAAAACCCACCATACTCCCATAAAAACACTCCTTAAATTTTAGTCTTTATTTTGAGAAACCGTCTTAACAATAAATATAAATACAGGGTAAAGAACACCTGCAACGGGCCATACAATCCAGGTATAATCCCATAAGTTTGTTATAAAGCTGATAGAGAGATAAATGGCTGTTGCAATAAGCCAGTATGCAGCAGCAATACCACCGAATTTCCTTCTGTTGCTTTTTCTTTCCTTGCTGTAATCGCCTTCTTCGAGAAGGGAATCATAAGCAGACATAACGTGGTTTACCTGAATTATAAGGAAAACACCCATTGCTACCATAAAGAGAAGAAGACCAACCATTGAACATACAACAACTGCATTTTCAGTAAGTATTGCCGAAACAACAAGGGGAATAACCGCAATAATGCAAAGCATAATGCCTATTGTGTTGAATATTGTGTATTTAGGAGTGAATTTTTCTTTCGCTTCCTTCATAATTCCAGAAACACCATAAGCAGTTTCGATTTTTTCTTTTTCAAGAAACTCAAATTTTTCTGATTTTCCACTGTTTATTATAAAAATAGGAATAGATGTGAATATAAGTGCCAAAAGAACGCCTATTCCGATAGCCGCAGCGGCAGTTTCAGTTATAACTGAATTTTCCATTTCAGAAACCGCCGCAAGAACAATAAGAGTTATAGGTGAGATTATACATAGAAATGTTGCTATTCCTATGGGAAGTGCTGTTTTCTTTCTGTAAGCGATAAGTTCGTTTGCTTCTTCAACAGAAACTTTTCTTACAGGTGTGTTATCGTCGTCGTATTCAACAACATCAGAATATGTCGGTTCTTCATCTTCAATTTCATCTTTTATAAGATAGTCTGTTGTAACACCGAAAATGTTGCTGAGTTTCAAGATTTTGTCCATATCAGGAACAGCCTGTGCGCTTTCATATTTAGATATAGACTGTCTGCTTACTCCCAACTGATTAGCGAGTTCTTCCTGTGACCAACCGTTCTTTTTTCTAAGGTTTATTATTTTGTCTGCGAGTATCATAAAATACTTCTCCTTTCGTCGAAAGATTTTTCTCTTTCTATGAGTAAATCATACCATTTTTACTCAGTTGCAGTCTACCAATTTGCCTTGGAAATTTGTCAACCGACGGTTGCATTTCCCGAAAATTCAGTATTTTTTAGTTATTCAGAGATGAAAGACTCGACTTTATAAAAAATCTTTATATCAACTAGAGCGTCAATCAAAGTTCCGTTTTCAATGTATTCTTCCGAGAAGATTTTGCCGTCTTCACGAATGAGATTAAGGAGCGAACTCTTGCCGTAAGGTATAAGAAGTTTGACTCTTCTTGCAGTTTCAGGAAGATTTTTTGCGATACAAGAGAGAAGACTGTCAAACCCTTCTCTGTTTTTAGCTGATATTTTTACAGTTGTATCATTTTCCTTTATGCATTCAGGTTCAGAAAGACAATCACACTTATTAAGAACATCAATAACGGGTATTCCGTCGCAACCGAGTTCTGAAAGAAGTTCTTTGGTAACTTTTGCCTGTTCCGCTGCGTCATCCGAACTTATATCCGATATGTGAAGGATAATATCGGCATTAGCCGCTTCTTCGAGAGTGCTCTTAAAAGCTTCAACGAGGTGATGGGGAAGTCTGCTTATAAGACCTACTGTGTCGACTAATAGAACAGATCTTCCGTCAGGAAGTTCTATGGAACGCGAAGTTATGTCAAGAGTTGCAAAAAGCTTGTTTTCCGCAATAACTCCCGCATCTGTGAGAGCGTTTAAAAGTGTCGATTTTCCGACATTTGTGTATCCTACGATAGCAGCGGTTAAAACGCCGTCTTTCTTTCTTCTTTTTCTGTGAAGTTCTCTGCGTTTTTCAAGTTCTTTAAGTTCCGCTTCAAGAAATTCTATTCTTCTTCTTATGTGACGCTTGTCAGTTTCAAGCTTTGTTTCTCCGGGCCCTCTTGTACCAACTCCTCCTCCGAGTCTTGACATTTCAACACCACGCCCTGCAAGTCTCGGAAGACGATATTTCTGCTGAGCAAGTTCAACCTGAATTCGTCCTTCTTTAGAAAGCGCTCTTTGTGCGAAAATATCGAGAATAAGCGTTGTTCTGTCGATAACTCTTATATTGAGGATATTTTCTATATTTCTTGTCTGATTTGCGGTGAGCTCGTGATCGAATATAGCAAGATTTATTCCCGTTTCTTCAATAAGTGGGAGAACTTCCGAGAGTTTTCCATCGCCTATACAAGTAGCTGTATCGATAGCAGGACGCTTTTGCGTTAAAACCGCTTCAACTTCAACTCCTGCGGTCTTTGAAAGTTCCTTGAGTTCTTCCAAAGAACGCTCGTTGTCGAAATCGTTTGTATCAACAGAAACAAGTAATGCTTTTGTGATTTCTATGGTATTTTCGGTCATATCTATAAATCCTTTCGGCTTATTTACATAAGGTAAATATACTTTATTTTATTGTTAAAGTCAATAGATTTAGAGGTTGTTTTTTATGTAATATGCAAGGACGACATTTTATATAAAACGGTTGAAAAAGTCTTGAAAATATAGTATAATAAAGGTTAGTAAATTTTCGGGAGGTTATTTATTATGGCATATATGGTTCGACAGTCTATTATGGATGCTAACCAGAAAGTTCTCGGATATGAAATGCGTTATTGTGATGATAATCTTAACGCAACAGATGATGAAAACGCAGCTGCCAATGCAGTTTCAAATATGCTTACACAAGTAGGCAACGATAGTCTTACAGGAAACAAACCTGTTTTTCTTAATTTCACCTGGAATCTTCTTGAAAGAAAGGTTCCCGAAATGTTTTCACCCGATAAACTCATTATGGTCGTTGAAGACTCTATTCTTATCGACCCCAAATCCAACGACACAATAATAGAATACCGCAAAAACGGATATAAAATCGCTATAACCGATTTCCAGTTCTTCCCCAGATATTTTGGCATTCTTGATAGCGTTGATTATATCAGACTCTGCTTCAGTTATGGCGATACTTCAACATTCGCAAGTATCATTCAGATAGCAAAGGCTTTCAACAAGAAAATTATCGCTTACGGCATCGAAACAAAAGAAGCTTATGATGAAGCAGCAGAACTCGGTTGCGATTATTTCGAAGGTTCGTTCGTTGCTGAAAAGCTTCCTACAACAATCAAGAAGACAGACTTCTTACAGGGTAACTTCTTTCTTCTTATGGTTGCCGTTACAAAGCCTGAAATCGACTATGATGAAGTATCAGAAATCATCTCACGAGATGTAACGCTTACATTCGCGCTTCTCAAACTCGTAAACTCAGCTTGGTTTGCTTTAAGAAATAAGGCATCAACGGTAAAACAGGCTCTCGTTGTTCTTGGTATAAGCCAGCTTAAACAGTGGATCTATCTCCTCAGCTTCAGACAGAGCGATGGTTCTATGCCCGATGAACTCATAAAGCTTTCGTTCCTCAGAGCGAACTTTGCAGAACAACTTTCAAAACATGCCAAGGATCTTCCTATCGACAGCACAGAAGCCTACCTTCTCGGAATGTTCTCAACTCTCGGAAAACTTACACAGATTCCTCTTGAAGATGCTCTTCGCGAACTTCCTATTTCAGAACATATAAAAACTGCCCTTATTTCAAAAGAGGGAAGATGCGGTCTTCTTTATGATGTTATCCTCTGCTACGAAAAGGCAAGCTGGAACGCGATGGCAGAATCTGCTGAAAAACTCGAAATTCCTACCGATAAGATAGCTCAGATTTACTTTGAATGTGTTGAAAAGGTAAACGACATCTGGACAGGAATTATGACAACATAACCTATAAAGCACCGAGCGGATTTTCCCTCGGTGCTATTGTTGTAATACCCATATTTTTTGACTGGATTTTTAGTATAGTGTATAAAATTCACAATTATTTCGAAAAGGTCACGATAGAGGAAAAAACTCTTGAAATGAGTTTTTGTTTGTGATATACTTTATAAGGTATAAATTTACGGAGGTGAACAGAATGTCAAGACTTCTCGAATCAGGGGAAAATTATCTCGAAACAATCCTCGTTCTTCGTGAGAAAGGTATTTCTGTTCGTTCTATCGATATCGCCAATGAAATGGGATTTTCAAAGCCCAGCGTAAGCAGAGCTGTTAAAAATCTTAAAGATGGCGGTTTTATTTTCGTTGACGGAAATGGTTTTATTTCACTTACAGATGTCGGTGAAGAAGTAGCCCGTAAAATTTATGAACGCCACGAAATTATTTCAGCGTGGCTTATTGATATTGGTGTTGATGAAAAAACTGCTCTCGAAGATGCTTGTCGTATTGAACACGACATAAGTGTTGTTACTTTTGAAAAATTAAAGCAGCATATATTAAGCCTTAAAAATCCGGAATAAGCGGCATTGTTGTCGCTTTTTTCGGGTTTTTTTAAAAATGTTTCAAAATACTATTTTCTTTTGTGTCGAAATGTGATATAATAGAAAAGATAAGATGATTTTTTAACAAAGTTAAAAAGGGGAAAACCCCATAAAGATATATTTTCTGTAAGGAGTGTTTTTAAATGGAGAACAAAAAGAAAAAGGTCCTTATAATCGGTTCAGGTCCTATCATTATCGGACAGGCGTGTGAATTTGACTATTCAGGAACACAGGCTTGTAAGGCGCTCAGAAAACTCGGATATGAAATTGTCCTTGTCAATTCTAACCCCGCGACAATTATGACAGACCCCGAAACAGCCGATGTTACATATATCGAACCTCTCAACGCAGCTCGTCTCGAAGAAATCATCGCTAAAGAACGCCCCGATTGTCTTCTTCCTAACCTTGGGGGACAGTCAGGTCTTAACCTCTGTTCAGAACTCGCGCAGCTCGGCGTTCTTGAAAAGTATAACGTAGAAGTTATCGGAGTTCAGGTTGATGCAATCGAACGTGGTGAAGACAGAATAGAATTCAAGAAGACTATGGATAGTCTCGGAATAGAAATGGCAAGAAGTGAAGTTGCATATACAGTAGACGAAGCTCTTGCTATCGCTGATAAACTCGGTTATCCCGTAGTTCTTCGTCCTGCTTATACAATGGGCGGAACAGGCGGCGGTATTGTTTACAATATCGATGAACTCAAATCAGTCTGTGCAAGAGGACTTCAGGCTTCTCTCGTAGGACAGGTTCTCGTTGAAGAATGTATTCTCGGCTGGGAAGAACTCGAACTCGAAGTAGTAAGAGACCGCGAAGGCAATATGATTACAGTCTGCTTCATCGAAAATATCGACCCCCTCGGTGTTCACACAGGTGACAGCTTCTGTTCAGCGCCTATGATTACAATCGCAGAAGATGTTCAGAAGGAACTTCAGCGTCAGGCTTATAAGATTGTTGACGCTATCGAAGTAATCGGCGGAACAAATGTTCAGTTCGCAAGAAACCCCGAAGACGGAAGAATTGCAGTAATCGAAATCAACCCCAGAACATCACGTTCTTCAGCACTTGCATCAAAGGCAACAGGTTTCCCCATAGCTCTCGTTTCAGCTATGCTCGCAACAGGACTTACTCTTAAAGATATCCCTTGTGGAAAATACGGAACACTCGATAAATATCGTCCCGATGGCGATTATATTGTTATCAAGTTTGCTCGTTGGGCGTTTGAAAAGTTCAAGAAGGCAGAAGATAAACTTGGTACACAAATGAGAGCCGTAGGCGAAGTTATGAGTATCGGTAAGACATATAAGGAAGCATTCCAGAAGGCTATCAGAAGTCTCGAAAAGGGAAGATACGGCCTTGGTTTTGCTGAAAATTACAATAAGAAAACTAAAGAAGAACTCATCAAAATGCTCCATACTCCTACATCAGAACGTCAGTTCGTTATGTATGAAGCACTCAGAAAAGGCGCAACTGTTGATGAACTCTTTGAACTTACAAAAATCAAGAAGTATTTCATCAATCAGATGAAGGAACTTGTTGATGAAGAAAATGCACTTATGCAGAATAAGGGTGCTGTTCCTTCAAAGGAAGTTCTCTTACAGGCCAAGAAAGATGGTTTTTCAGATAAATATCTTTCACAGATTCTCGAAATTCCTGAATCTGATATCCGCGAAAAGAGAATTGAATATGGCATAACAGAAGCTTGGGAAGGCGTTCACGTAAGCGGAACCGAAAACTCAGCATATTACTACTCTTCATACAATATCGAAGAAGATAAGAGCCCTGTATCCGAAGGCAAGCCTAAGGTTATGATTTTAGGCTCAGGTCCTAACAGAATAGGTCAGGGTATCGAATTTGACTACTGTTGTGTTCACGCTGCAAACGCTCTTCGCGAACTCGGTTTTGAAACAATTATGATTAACTGTAACCCCGAAACAGTTTCAACCGACTATGACACATCAGATAAACTCTATTTCGAACCTCTCACACTCGAAGATGTTCTCGCTATCCACGAAAAAGAAAAGCCTGTAGGTGTTATCGCACAGTTCGGAGGACAGACTCCTCTTAACCTCGCTGCTGACCTTAAAAAAGCAGGTGTCAATATTCTCGGAACAACTCCCGAAACTATCGACTTTGCCGAAGACAGAGACCTTTTCCGTGCTATGATGGAAAAACTCGAAATTCCTATGCCTGAATCAGGTATGGCAGTAACGGTTGAAGACGCTATTGAAATCGCAAACAGAATAGGTTATCCCGTAATGGTTCGTCCTTCTTATGTTCTCGGCGGACGCGGTATGGAAGTGGTTCACGATGAAGAAGGTCTCAGAATCTATATGAAGGCGGCAGTAGGTGTTACACCCGACAGACCTATCCTTGTTGACCGTTTCCTCAGCAACGCAACAGAATGTGAAGCAGACGCTATCAGCGATGGCGACAATGTATTTGTTCCCGCAGTTATGGAACATATTGAACTTGCAGGTATCCACTCGGGCGACTCTGCTTGTATCCTTCCTTCACTCAATATTTCACCCAAGAATGTTGAAACAATTAAGGAATATACAAAGAAGATTGCGAAGGAAATGGATGTACGCGGTCTTATGAATATGCAGTATGCTATCGAAAGCGATAAGGTTTATGTTCTCGAAGCCAACCCACGTGCATCAAGAACAGTTCCTCTCGTTTCTAAGGTATGTAACATAAAGATGGTTAAGATTGCAACAGAAATCATTACAGCACCCCTTACAGGAAACGCATCACCCGTTCCTGCACTCAAGGAAAGAAAGTTCAATCATTATGGCGTTAAGGAAGCCGTATTCCCATTCAATATGTTTACAGAAGTTGACCCGCTTTTAGGACCTGAAATGCGTTCAACAGGTGAAGTTCTCGGAATGTCTGATAACTTCGGTGAAGCATATTTCAAGGCACAGGAAGCAACACAGACAAAGATTGCCCTTTCGGGAACAGTTCTTATCAGTGTAAACAACAGCGATAAGCCCGAGGTTGTTGAAGTTGCGAAGGGCTTTGAAGAATGTGGATTCAAGATTATCGCAACAGGCGGAACACATAAGCTCATTACAGAAAACGGCATAAAGGCTGAAAAGATAGCAAAACTTCAGGAAGGCAGACCTAACATCCTCGATGCTATCACAAACGGCGAAATTGATATAATTATCAATACTCCTGATGACAAACAGGGTAATGAAGATGACAGCTACATCAGAAAGAACGCAGTACGTAAGCGTGTATTCTATGTAACAACGATGGCTGCTGCAAAAGCGACTGTTGAAGGTATCAAGGCTATAAAGAATGGCGGCGGAAAGGGCGTTAAGTCTCTCCAGCAGTTCCATAGCGAAATCGAATAAAATAATAAAACCACTTATGGCAAAAATCATAAGTGGTTTTTGTTTTGGAAATAAAAATGCCCCGCAAAAAAATACGGGGCATATTTTTTATTAAAGACCGATTTTATCGAGAAGTCCGCCGACTTTATCCTTTACATCGTCAACAGAGATTTTTGCCTTAACGCCGTCGATGATTTTTTCAATCTGATCGTTAGGAAGGTCAACACCGATAACTCTTTCAACAGCTGTTACAGGGTCTTTCTGAAAATCAGATGCAAAGTTCTTGTCGTTTTTGATTTTTTCAACGATTTCTGCAATTTTTGCTTTGATATCCATAAAAATTACCTCTTTCATAGTTTTATTGCCTGTTAAGGCTATGAAAATATTATATCATCACTTAAATAAAAATGCAAGAAAATGATTTTAAACCAAAACATTTCTCAGTATATAATATGAAAAAAGAACT